>NZ_JBFBAX010000010.1:0-206149 GCF_040682395.1 Streptomyces sp. NPDC051207
GATACCCCGCCCCACACGACAACGTCGGTCTCCACGACCACAACTGGATCGTGAAGACCGACGTCACGCTCGGCCCGGATTAACCAACAGCGTCCCACACCTGGGGACGGGCCCGTCGTCGTGTCCGCACGGTCGGGTCGGTACGGGTCAGCCGGGCAGCGGCGTCAGCCGTTCCGGCCCGTTCGTCAGCTGCGCCCGCAGCCGGCCGCGCAGTTCCAGTTCCGCCTGCGACAGCGGGCCCGGCGCGACCCGCGGCGGCACCCCGCGCACCGTCGCGCCGGGCGGCACCGGCGGCTCGTACCGGGTCGGGGCCGTCCGCAGCGTGAGCGCCGTCGTGCCGATCAGGGCGACCGTGAACGCGATCGCGGCGCGCGTCCAGAACTGGGCCCGGCGCTCGCTGCTCCAGCGCACGCGCGGCGGCTTGGCGGCGCGCAGCCGCTCCGCGGAGGCCAGTTCGGCGAGCCGCTGGTGCAGCAGGTCGGGGTCGGACAGTTCCGGCAGCCGCGCGGCGACGGCCTCGCGCGCGTACAACAGCCGGTTGGCTGCCGCGAGCGTGGTCGCCTCCGTCTCCGCCGCCGTCTCGGGCAGGCCGAGGCCGACCCCGTCGTACAGCAGGAGCGTGCGGCGGTACGGGGGCGGGAGGGTGAGCAGGATGTCCAGGAGCACGCGGGCCGCCGGGTCGGCGGGCGGCGGTTCGGGGTGCCGGTGGCGGGGGCGGTAGCGGTGCCAGGGGGACAGCGCGTACTCGTACGCCGTCGCGCGCACCCAGCCCGCCGGGTCGCGGTCGCGGGCCACTTCGGGCCAGCGTTCCCAGGCGACCTGGAAGGCCCGCTCGACCGACTCGCGCGCCAGTTCGCGGCGGCCGGTCAGCAGGTACGCCTGCCGCACGAGAGGCGGCGCGCAGAACGCGTACAGCGCGTCGAAGGCCTGAGCGGGCGTCAGCGGCGGTGGGGCGTCCGGGCCGGGGTCCGGTTCGGGGTCCGCCTCGGCCGCGACGGGCGGCGGCTCCTCGGCCCGTACGGCGGCGGGGGCGGCGGCCGTGACGGTGTCGGCTGCGGCCGTGGCGGCCGGGGCGAGCCCGGGCGGCGGGTCCGCCGGCACCGCCTCGGCCTCAGGCTCCTGACGGGACGTCGCCTGGACCCGAGCCTCGGCCTCGGCGGCGGCCAGGCCGCGCAGCAGTTCCGCGTACGCCTCCCGTTTCCGGCCGCGCGGCTTGGTGCGGCCGGTCTCCCACGCGCGCACGGTCTCGCGCGGGACGCCGAGCCGCGCGGCGAGCTGAGTCCGCGTCAGGGAAGCGGCCTCGCGCAGGCGTCGGCGTTCCCTGGCCGAGGGGAGCGGGATGGCAGAGCTCCGCGTCACAGGTCACCCCTTCGCACGAAAAAGAACATAAACTTATATTGAGCGACACATCCGAGTATCGCCTGATACGTCGGAAAAGCGCGTGTCGTTGGCAGCATGGCGGGCGTGACCGAGACGACCGCTCGCCGACCATCGCTGCCGTCCCTGCGCGCCCGGCTGCGCGACCGTTCCCCCGGACTGACCGCGGGCCTGCTGGGCGGGGCGCTCGCCGCGGGTCTTGGGCTCGGTTCGTCCGCTGTGCCGGTGATGGTGCTGTGGATCAGCTCCCCCTACCCCGACAGCGGGCCCGACGGCGCGCTGCACGTCGCCGCCGCGCTGTGGCTGCTGGCGCACGGCGCGGAACTGGTCCGCGTCGACACGCTCTCCGGTGCGCCCGCCCCGATGGGCGTCACGCCGTTGCTGCTGCTGGCGCTGCCGGTGTGGCTGGTGCACCGCGCGGCGCGCGACGCCACCGACAGCGGCGACGGCGGGCCGCTGCTGCCCGCCCGCTCTGCCTGGGCGGGCGTCGTGCTCGGTTACCTCGCCGTCGCCGCCGCCACCGCGGCCTACGCGGCCGGGGGCCCGCTGCGGCCGGCGTGGCCCTGGACGTGCGTGTGCCTGCCGCTGCTCGTCGCGGCCTCGGCCGGGTCCGGGGTGTGGACGGCGTACGGCCGGCCGCACAGGCCGGTGGAACGCGCGCTCGGCGTGCTCCCGTCCGTGCTGCGGGGCCTGCTGATCGGGCCCGACGGCCGCTCCGGCGTGGCGGCCCGCGCCGCGGCGGCCGGTACGGCGGTGCTGGTCGGCGGCGGGGCGCTGCTGCTCGCGGTGTCACTGGTGTGGCACGGCGGGGCGGCCCGGGCGTCGTTCCTCCAGCTCACGGAGGGGTGGTCTGGGCGGTTCGCGGTACTGCTGCTGGGGCTGGCGCTGGTGCCGAACGCGGCGGTGTGGGCTGCGGCGTTCGCCCTCGGCCCCGGCTTCCTCCTGGGCACCGGCCATCTCGTGACCCCCCTCATCACGGCCCCGGCCCCGCTCCTGCCCCCGTTCCCGCTCCTGGCAGCCGTACCGGACGCGGGCCGGGGGACACCCCTGACCTGGGCGACCGCGGTGGTGCCGATCCTGGCGGGCATGACGGTGGGCTGGTTCACGGCGGCGGCCGGGACGGCGGGGGGCGGGCCACCGGACGGCTCCGGGGCGGGCCGGGCCGAACCCGGTACGGCGACCGGGGCCGGCCGGGGCGGAACCGGCCCGACGACCGGCCGGCGCACGGCACTCGCGGCGAGCGGCCTACGGACCGAACCCGATACGGCGACCGGGATGGGCCGGGGTGGTTCCGGTACGGCGGCCGGGGCGGGCCGGGGCGCCACCGGTACGGCGGCCGGGCCCGGCCGGGGTGGTTCCGGTACGGCGGCCGGGGTGGGCCGGGGCGGCGCCCATCCGGCGAGTGGTCTTACGCGCGGTGACGCGCCGGACGCCGGTCCCTGGTCACCCGGGCGGACCGCCGCCGCTGCCGGGCTCGCCGCGCTGCTGTGCGCGGTCGTGCTCGCCGCCCTCGCCGCCCTCGCGGGTGGCGCGCTGGGCCATGCCACCCTCGCCCGGTTCGGGCCGGTGTGGTGGCAGACGGGCGGCGCGGCGCTGCTGTGGGTCGCGGCCACCGCCGTGCCCACGGCGGTGGGGGTACGGGCCTGGCGGCGCCGCGAGCGGGTGCAGCAGCCCGCGGTGCCCCGGCAGGGCACGCAGGAGTCCGGTGACACCGGGACGCGGGCGGGGCGGCACCGACACGGGTGGCGGCTCGCCCTGCGCGGCCGGTTCCCGCGCCGAGGGGCGGCGGGAACAGGCGCGGCGGGCACCGGGACGCCGGCACGGGACGACCTCACCCCGTACGAGCCCTACGACCAGGACGGCCTGACCCCGTACGCGCCCTACGGCCAGCTCGACACGTACGGCCCGCTCGACAGCGACAGCGGCAGGGACACCCACGACGGCGACGGCGAGGGCGAGGGCGATCTCTTCCAGCCGTACGACTTCCTCCCGCACGACCCGCCCCGCGACCCGGACCCCCGTCCCGCCCGCCCGACGGGGGAGACGGCACCCGGCCCCCCGGCTTCAGCCGGCCCGGACCACGTGGACCCCGGTGACAAGGGGCCCTGAGAACCGCGGCTCGGCCCCGGTCTCAGTCGCTCGTCCCCAGGAACCCCCGCAGTTCCTTCGGCAGAAGGTCGGCGCACTCCTCCTTCGCCTGGTTCGTGAGGGCGTCGTTCGTGCACGTGTAGTAGTCGCTGTAGACCAGCTGGGCCGTGAACGACGCGGCGACCAGGGCGAGCGCCAGGGAGCCCGTGACCAGGCCGCTGATCGCGGCCGTGGTCTGGGGGCGGCCGGACTGCTGGTCCGGCGCCGCGCGGTCCGGGTCGGGCGTGCGCGGCTTGGCGCGCAGCGTGCTGATGCCCCAGTACAGGGCGAGCGCGCCGAGCAGCAGCGCCACGTACGGCCAGCTGAACAGGGCGAAGAAGAAGGCCCACATGCCGCACAGCAGCGCGTAGCGGGCGCGCCGCTGGACGGGGTCGGTCGGGTCCCAGCGCGGCCCCGCGGCGGGGCCGCCGCCCGGGCCGTCCTGGCCGGACGTGCCGGGGCGCTCGCCGAAGCCGCCGCCGGAGCGGCCGGGCTGGCGGTCGCTCCACTGCCGGCCCCAGGGGTTGCGGCCACCGCCGTCCCGGGAGCCGTCGCCGCCCTCGCTGTCGTCCGACGGGTGCCGGGGCTGCCAGGGGCGGTCGGGCGTGCCCTCCGGCGGCGGTGCGAACGGGTTGTCGTCCTGGGTGCGGCCCTGCTCGTCGCCGCCCTGCCCGCCCGAGGGCGCGTCCGGCGGCGAGGCGGGGCGTTCCCGCAGGAAAACGCCGCTGCGCTCCCCTCCCTGCGCCGACGGCCGGGGGAGCGTGAGGAGTCGCGGGCTGCGGTCCGGCATCAAGTGAGCGTCTTCCCCTTGGTGACGTGGTGAACCACGACTGATCGATACGACTGGCGGACGACCGAGCCGGAGCTGTTCCGCCGGCTCTCCCGGCCGGGGTCGTCCCTCCGAGAACGCCTCGCGTCCCGACGGCGTTCCCGGACCGGCTCCTCCCAGACGCTACCTTCCGGCCATCCCCCCGTCCCACGGGGGCGGCCCGGTGTGCCGGTATCGTTGCTGACGGTCGGCCGCTTCGTAGGCTTCCCCGTATCCGGAACCCCGAAGCATTCGTATGAATATACAGAGCGCTGTGCGAGCCGACCCGTACGGACGCTCCCCGAGAAAGGGCCCCACCGTGGCCGCCAAGCCCGTGGCCGAGCGTGCCAAGCGCCTCGTCGTGCTGGTCTCCGGATCAGGCTCCAACCTCCAGGCGCTGCTGGACGAGATCGCCGCCGCCGGTGCCGGGGCGTACGGAGCCGAGGTGGTCGCCGTCGGCGCCGACCGCGCCGGCATCGAAGGGCTCGCCCGCGCCGAGCGCGCCGGGGTGCCGACCTTCGTGTGCCGGGTCGGGGACCACGCGACGCGGGACGAGTGGGACGCGGCGCTCACCGAGGCCGTCGCCGCCCACGAGCCCGACCTCGTCGTGTCGGCCGGGTTCATGAAGATCGTGGGCAAGCGGTTCCTCGCGCGTTTCGGCGGGCGGTTCGTCAACACCCACCCCGCCCTGCTGCCCAGTTTCCCGGGGGCCCACGGTGTACGGGACGCGCTCGCGTACGGCGCCAAGGTCACCGGCTGCACCGTCCACTTCGTCGACGACGGCGTCGACACCGGGCCGATCATCGCGCAGGGCGTGGTGGAGGTCCGGGACGAGGACGACGAGAGCGCTCTGCACGAGCGCATCAAGGAAGTCGAGCGAAGGCTGCTCGTCGATGTCGTGGGGCGGCTCGCCCGCAACGGCTATCGCATTGAGGGACGAAAGGTAGTTATCCAGTGACCGCCACCGCCGAGAGCACCAAGCGGCCCATCCGTCGCGCGCTGGTCAGCGTCTACGACAAGACCGGTCTCGAGGACCTCGCGCGCGGGCTCCACGAGGCCGGCGTCGAGCTGGTCTCCACCGGGTCCACCGCCTCCCGCATCGCCGCCGCGGGCGTCCCCGTCACCAAGGTCGAGGAACTCACCGGCTTCCCCGAGTGCCTGGACGGCCGGGTCAAGACCCTGCACCCGAAGGTGCACGCGGGCATCCTCGCCGACCTGCGGCTGGCCGACCACCGGCAGCAGCTCGGCGACCTCGGCGTCGAGCCGTTCGACCTGGTGGTCGTCAACCTGTACCCGTTCCGGGAGACCGTCGCCTCCGGCGCCTCGCCCGACGAGTGCGTGGAGCAGATCGACATCGGCGGCCCGTCGATGGTCCGCGCCGCCGCCAAGAACCACCCGTCGGTCGCGGTCGTCACCAGCCCCGCCCGGTACGGCGACGTCCTCGCCGCGGTCGCCGGCGGTGGCTTCGACCTCGTCACCCGCAAGCGGCTCGCCGCGGAGGCCTTCCGGCACACGGCCGCGTACGACGTGGCGGTCGCCTCCTGGTTCGCCTCCGAGTACGCGCCTGCGGACGACTCGCGGTTCCCCGACTTCCTCGGCGCCACCTGGGAGCGCGAGCACACCCTGCGCTACGGCGAGAACCCGCACCAGCCCGCCGCCCTGTACGTCTCCGGGACCGGCGGCCTCGCCGAGGCCGAGCAGCTGCACGGCAAGGAGATGTCGTACAACAACTACACGGACACGGACGCCGCGCGCCGTGCCGCGTACGACCACGACGAGCCGTGCGTGGCGATCATCAAGCACGCCAACCCGTGCGGCATCGCCATCGGCGCGGACGTCGCCGAGGCGCACCGCAAGGCGCACGCCTGCGACCCGCTGTCGGCCTTCGGCGGCGTGATCGCGGTCAACCGCCCTGTGTCGCGGGAGATGGCCGAGCAGGTCGCGGAGATCTTCACCGAGGTGATCGTCGCGCCGGACTACGAGGACGGCGCCCTCGAAGCCCTCACCAAGAAGAAGAACATCCGCGTGCTGCGCTGCCCCGAGGGCCCGGCCGCGCCGGTCGAGGTCAAGCCGATCGACGGCGGCGCGCTGCTCCAGGTCACCGACCGCCTCCAGGCCGACGGCGACGACCCGGCCCACTGGACCCTGGCGACGGGCGAGGCGCTCTCCGCCGCGGAACTGTCCGACCTCGCCTTCGCCTGGAAGGCCTGCCGGGCCGTCAAGTCCAACGCGATCCTGCTCGCCAAGGACGGCGCCTCGGTCGGCGTCGGCATGGGCCAGGTCAACCGCGTCGACTCCGCGAAGCTGGCCGTCGAGCGGGCGGGCGCCGAGCGCGCCCGGGGCGCGTACGCGGCCTCGGACGCGTTCTTCCCGTTCCCCGACGGCCTGGAGATCCTGACCGGGGCCGGCGTGAAGGCCGTGGTCCAGCCGGGCGGTTCGGTCCGCGACGAACTGGTCGTGGAGGCCGCGCGGAAGGCGGGCGTGACGATGTACTTCACGGGGACGCGGCACTTCTTCCACTGAGCGGTACGGCACGGGGGCCCGCCGGTTCATGACCGGCGGGCCCCCGTGCCGTACCACCATGCGTTCAACGGCCGGGCGGCCAGGGCAGCTCGGCCCACACGGTCTTGCCCGCGGCCGTCAGCCACACGCCCCAGCGCAGGGCGACCGCGTCGAGGAGCAGCAGGCCCCGGCCGCTCTCGTCGTCCTCAGCGGGGTGACGTGCGACGAGCCAGGCGTGCGCGTCGGGATCGCTGACCTCCAGGCGGACCAGGCCGTCCGAGGTGCGCAGCAGGCGGACGGTCACCGGGGTCCCCTCACCGACGTGCCTGATCACGTTGCTGAGCAACTCACTGGCGCAGAGCTGCACCTCGGGGCAGGGCACGCCCAGGTGCTCGCGTACGGCGCGGCGCACCTCGGACACCGCCTTCGGCAGCGCCGGCAGTTCCAGGGTGAGCGGTGGGGTCACTGGCCGGCCGCCTTGCGCAGGGCGGCGGTCAGGGCGCGGGCCGTCTCCGCGTTGCAGTTGCCGAGCGCGACGAGGGGCGGCGTGGGGTACGAGGACGCGAAGGTCGGCAGGTCCACGCCGAGCGAGGGGAGCGTGATGCCGTTCGCCGCGAGGGCGGCGCGAAGTTGTTCGACGCAGGCCGTCGTGACGTCGTGGGGGTGCATGGGGGTACGCCTTTCTGCGGCATGTGCGTTCCGTGATGAACCGCTCACAGAGTGACGCCGGGTCCCTTACCGTGGAAGGGGTTTCGGGTGCGCATGAGCAAGTGAGAAACGGCGGTGGTGGCTGGTGCCCGCGAAGAAGGACCCCGACGCGTCCACGAGTGTCCCGTGCTTCTACGGCGCCGAGTTGCGCTATCGGAGGGAGCAGGCGGGGCTGACGCTGGAGCAGTTGGTGGAGGGGAGTTTCCGGGGGATCTCGTTCCTCAGTCAGATCGAGCGCGGCGAGCGGGGGATGCCGCTGGACTTCGCCCGGCACGTGGACGAGCGGCTGGGGACGGACGGGTTCTTCGAGCGGAGGTGTGAAGACGCGGCCAAGGCACGGCGGTCGGGTATCGCCGCCCACTTCGCGGATGTCGCCGAACTGGAAAAGCTGACGCGGACCATCGAGGACTGGGCTCCGATCCTGGTCCCCGGGCTGTTGCAGACGAGGGCGTACGCTGAGGCGATCGCTCGGTCGGCGATGCCGCGAGCCTCGGAAAGCGATATCGAGGCGGTCGTAAAGGCTCGTCTGGACCGGGCGAGCCTCTTCACCAGCGAGGCGCCGCCGAAGTTCTGGGCGGTGCTCGACGAATCGGTGATCCGGCGACGGGTGTTGCCCCCTGCGGGAATGGCCGAACTGCTGGGTCACATCGCCGAGGTGATCAGGACCACGAGGTCCATTGTGCAGATCGTCCCGCAAAACGTCCCGGCCCATCCGTTCATGATGGGGTTGACGCGCATCATGACGTTCTTCGACGCCCCTCCCCTGGTGTACACCGAAGGACTGCACAGCGGCCAAGTCATCGACTTTCCCGCCCTCGTGATGGAGTACCGCGAGTCGTACGATCTGCTCAGGGCCGCCGCACTGCCGCCGGAGGCGTCCCTGGCCATGATCGAGGCAGCAGCGGAGGAATGCCGGAATGAAGCCCAACAGGACCACTGACCTGAGCTCCGTGCAGTGGCGCAAGAGCAGTTACAGCAGCGGAACCGGCGGTGAGTGCGTCGAGGTGGCCGACAACCCCCCCGGCGTCATACCCGTCCGCGACTCCAAGTCCCCCGAGGGCCCGGTGCTGGTGTTTCCTGACCGCGCCTGGTCCCTCTTCGTCGCGTCCCTCTGAACGCGCCAGGGCCGTGTCCCCCTCGTCCGGGGAGACACGGCCCTTGGACTGCGCGGCGACGGAGTCAGTAGCGCGGGCGGTTGAACCACGCGCTGCCCGCCGCGTTGCCGACGAACACCGCGATCAGGATGGCCAGCACCGTGTGGACCAGGCCCACCAGGATGAACGGGTAGAGGCCGAGGATGGCGGTGATGATGCCGAAGACCAGCGTGGTGATGCGCAGGCCGTTGCCGCCCTTGCCGAACTTGACGGCCAGCACGAGCGCGAACACCCCCCACGCCAGCGCGAACGCGGTCAGCGCCCATAGCATGCCGGACGAGTAGTCGGCGAGCTGCTGGAACGCGGGCTCGTCACGCAGCGTCGCGTCGTCCTTCGCGGCCTCCACGCTCGCGGCGCTGAACGCGAACAGGGCCACGCCTATGAGCTGGAGCCCCACGATGACCCACAGCAGTACGCGCGCCGTGCTCACCGTGCCCGGCATGGACGTCGGCGCGGGGGCGCCGTGGTAGGGGCCGACCGGCGGGGCCGACGGATAGCCGTACCCCTGCTGGGGGTGCTGGGGCTGCTGCGGGTAGCCGTAACCCTGGTTGTGCGGCTGCTGTCCGGGCGGGGGCCCGTAGGGGTTGTTCGGGTCGCCGTAGCTCATGGCGGTCCTTCCTCGGAGGTGCTGCTGTGCGGGGACGCGCGGCACGGCCTCGGAGGAATGTCTACAGATGCGGTCCGTCCCCCCGGTTCTGCCCGCGGCACTGTCCGCTCATCGTTCTTGACCGGTACTTTCTTGTCCAGCCTCGTCCAGGCGTATTCACCAGGTGTTGTGCAAGTGCAACATCGCTGATCATGCCCGGACACAGGGGGACGGACGGCGCGGTGTCCGCTCCGTGGTCGGATCGGCGGCCGGATTGGAACCCGAGGGCGGTCATCCGCGAGGATGGGGCCATGACCGCCCAGATTCTCGATGGCAAGGCCACCGCAGCCGCGATCAAGTCCGACCTGACCGCCCGCGTGGCGGCGCTGAAGGAGAAGGGCGTCACGCCCGGCCTCGGCACGATCCTGGTCGGCGAGGACCCCGGCAGCCAGAAATACGTCGCCGGAAAGCACCGCGACTGCGCCCAGGTCGGCATCGCGTCCATCCAGCGCGAGCTGCCCGCCACGGCCACGCAGGAGGAGATCGAGGCGGTCGTCCGCGAGCTGAACGAGGACCCGGCCTGCACCGGCTACATCGTCCAGCTGCCGCTGCCCAGGGGCATCGACGAGAACCGCATCCTCGAACTGATGGACCCGGACAAGGACGCCGACGGCCTGCACCCGATGAACCTCGGCCGCCTCGTCCTGAACGAGCCGGCCCCGCTGCCCTGCACCCCCAACGGCATCCTCACCCTGCTGCGCCGTCACGGGGTGGAGATCAAGGGCGCCGAGGTCGTCGTCGTCGGCCGCGGTGTGACCATCGGCCGGCCGATGCCGCTGCTCCTCACCCGGCGCAGCGAGAACGCCACCGTGACCCAGTGCCACACCGGCACCCGCGACCTGTCCGCGCACCTGAAGCGCGCCGACATCATCGTCGCCGCCGCCGGTTCCGCCCACCTGATCCGGCCCGAGGACGTCAAGCCGGGCGCGGCCGTCCTCGACGTCGGTGTCTCCCGCAACGCCGAGGGCAGGATCGTGGGCGACGTCCACCCGGGCGTCGCCGAGGTGGCCGGCTGGATCTCCCCGAACCCCGGCGGCGTCGGCCCGATGACCCGGGCACAGCTGCTCGTCAACGTGGTCGAGGCGGCGGAGCGCAGTGTCGGCTGAGCGGGACACCCGGGACGCCGGAAGCACCGGGACCCCCGGGGACGCCGGAAGCCCTCGGGACGCCGGGAGCACCGACGACCTCGCGGCTGCCGGGGACGCCGGGGCCGGCGAGGGCTCGCGGAGCGCCGCGCGCAGCGAGGACCGGGCGCCCGAGGACGTCATGGTCCGCGACGCCGTCAGCGCGCCCGACGCCGAGGGCAGGCCGCGGCGCACCACCCGGCGCTTCCCGCTGTTCACCCGGGACACCGCACGCCCCGAGGGCGGCGGCCGGGCGGCGTCGAGCGACGCCCCGGCCCCGGCCCGGCAGTGGCCGATACTCGCGGTGCTGTTCCTTGTCGGGCTCGGCCTGCTGCTGACCGCCCTGGACGTGTTCCGCTACGGCACGCTGCTGATCGGGGCGGCCCTGCTGACCGGTGCCGTACTGCGCTGGCTGCTGCCCGGCGTCGGCATGCTCGCCGTGCGGTCCCGCTTCACGGACATCGCCACGTACGGCGGGCTCGGCCTGGTGATCGTGCTGCTGGCGATGATGGCCCAGCCCGATCCCTGGCTGGAGATCCCGTTCCTGAAGGACACCCTGCACTTCACGGTCAGCTGACGCCCGGCCCGTCGTCCGCGGGACGAAACGGCGGCCCGTCCTCTCCCCCGAGCAAGGGCGGGCCGCCGCCGTGCTCCAGACTCGTGCACCCGGAAGCGCCTGTTCAACGCCTGTCCGCGCGCTGTGGCACGGAGGTGACGGTTCCGCTACGTCCCGCGCACGCCCGTTCCCGGAGGGCCGGCGGGGGCAGCCGCCGGTGGGACACTGGCCCGGCGCGCGGGGGGAACGACCAGCACGACCGGGGGAAGAGAAGGGGGGAGCAATGCCTCGTTGGGAGGCCTTGCCGGAGGAACTCGATCCGCAGATGAAGGAGTTCACGAGCCGGCTGCGGCGGCTCGTGGACCGCAGTGGGCTGAGCATCGCGGCGGTCGCCGACGGCACGGGCTACAGCGAGACGTCCTGGGAGCGTTACCTGAACGGCCGGCTGCTCGCGCCCAAGGGCGCCGTCGTGGCACTGGCCGAGGTCACCGGCACCCGTCCCGTCCACCTCACCACCATGTGGGAGCTGGCCGAACGCGCCTGGAGCCGTTCGGAGACGCGTCACGACACGACCATGGAAGCGATCCGGATCTCGCAGGCGCGGGCGGCGCCCGGCGAGTTCGGCGGACCCCCCGCGGGCGACGCGAACGGTGGCGGGAGCGGTGGCCGCAGGGACAGCGGCAGGACGGCCCGCAAGGGCGACAGCGCCACGGCCTCGCCCGGCACGCCCGGACCGGCCGGGGCGGCCGCACCGGCCAGGACGGCGGGAACGCCCGGGGCGGCAGGGCGGACCGGGGCGGCGGGAACGCACGGGGCGGCAGGGCGGACCGGGACACCCGGGGCGCCAGGACGAGCCGGGGCGACGGGAACGCCCGGGGCGGCCGGATCGGCCAGGGTGCCTTCCGTCGACGGTGGCGGGGACGCGCCGGGCGGTGTCGCCGACGCGCGCCCCGTCAACTCCTGGGGCGTCGCCCCCGCCCACCGGCCCCGGCCGGGCGGACGCCCCCCGGGCGGCGCACCCGGCGGATGGCCCGCGACCGGCCGCCCGGCCGTGGGTGGCCGCCCGGTGGGCGGTCCCGGTACGGCCCCGGCGACCGGGGCGACGTACGGTGAACTGCCGCGCGCTTCCCGGCCCGGCGGCGCGGGTTCCGCCGCAGGCGGCGGCAGACGGCGGCTGACGACGCTCCTCGCGGGCGTCGTCGGCGTGCTCGTGGTGGCCGCGGGGGCGTTCTTCTTCCTGGACATCGGCGGCGGCGAGGGGGACGAGGGCGCGGGCCCCGCCCCGTCGCCGTCCGCCACCACCGAGGCCGCGCTGCCGCCCGGCGTGAAGTGCAGCGGCGCCGACTGCACCGGCAAGGACGCGGAGACCATGGGGTGCAGCGGTGCGCACGTGACCACCGCCGCGTCCGCGACCGTCGGCACGACCGTCGTCGAGGTCCGCCACAGCAAGACCTGCGGCACCGCGTGGGGCCGCGTCACCCAGGCCGCCCAGGGCGACGAGGTCAGCGTGGCGGCGGGCGGGGCCGAGCAGTCGGACAGCATCACGCAGGCCGGTGACACCGGCGCGTACACCCCGATGGTCGCCGTGAAGGACGCGGCCCGGGCCAAGGCCTGCGTCACCCTGGCGGCAACCGGCGAGAAGGGCTGCACGCGGTAGGCCCCTGACAGAGCCCGCGCAAGGAATTCCGGTTCGGCAGGCATGGGCGGCCCCCGCACCGGGCACGCGAACGGTACCCCCACGGGAGTCCGGCACGGTCGGTTTCCCCCCTCGGCGGTCGCCCGTCCCCCTCTCCCGGACGGGCGGCCGCCGCTTGATGTCGCGGCGCGTACGCGCCCGTGACTCTGTGGGGTGGGCCACACCGACCCGGCCGTGCGCCGTCGCGGATGCGCGATAGCCTGACCGCTGGATCTCTCTTGACGCCAAGAGATCGATCATTCGAACCGGTGATCGATCATCGCGGCCGAGGGCGCCGACCCCCGCGAACCGGGAGGCCGGCGGCGGGGATCCCGCAAACCCCCGGGGCAGCGACGCCCCACCGCCAGCTGTCATACGGAGAACGCCATGACCCGCACTCCCGTGAACGTCACCGTCACCGGCGCGGCCGGCCAGATCGGTTACGCCCTGCTCTTCCGCATCGCCTCCGGCCAGCTGCTCGGCGCGGACGTGCCGGTCAAGCTGCGCCTGCTCGAGATCACTCCCGCCCTGAAGGCGGCCGAGGGCACGGCGATGGAGCTGGACGACTGCGCGTTCCCGCTCCTTCGGGGCATCGACATCACGGACGACCCGAACGTCGCGTTCGACGGCGCCAACGTCGCCCTCCTCGTCGGCGCCCGCCCCCGCACCAAGGGCATGGAGCGCGGCGACCTGCTGGAGGCCAACGGCGGCATCTTCAAGCCGCAGGGCAAGGCCATCAACGACCACGCCGCCGACGACGTCAAGGTCCTGGTGGTCGGCAACCCGGCCAACACCAACGCCCTGATCGCCCAGGCCGCCGCCCCCGACGTACCGGCCGAGCGGTTCACCGCGATGACCCGCCTGGACCACAACCGCGCGCTGACCCAGCTCGCGAAGAAGACGGGCTCGACGGTCGCCGACATCAAGCGCCTGACCATCTGGGGCAACCACTCCGCCACCCAGTACCCGGACATCTTCCACGCCACCGTCGGCGGCAAGAACGCCGCCGAGGTCGTCAACGACGAGAAGTGGCTGGCCGAGGACTTCATCCCGACCGTCGCCAAGCGCGGCGCCGCGATCATCGAGGCCCGCGGCGCGTCCTCCGCGGCCTCCGCCGCCAACGCCGCCGTCGACCACATCCACTCCTGGGTCAACGGCACCCCGGAGGGCGACTGGGTCTCCATGGGCATCCCGTCCGACGGCTCCTACGGCGTGCCCGAGGGCCTCATCTCGTCCTTCCCGGTCACCTGCAAGGACGGCACGTACGAGATCGTCCAGGGCCTGGAGATCAACGAGTTCTCCCGCACCCGCATCGACGCCTCCGTGCAGGAGCTCGCCGAGGAGCGCGAGGCGGTCCGCGGTCTCGGCCTCATCTGAGCCGACTCGGTCTCCCGCGCTCCCGCGCCGTCCCCAGGGCCCCGCACCGGTTCCGTCCGGCGCGGGGCCCTGCGCGTGCCGCGCGCCCGCCGTCACCTGCGTGGCCGAAAGTCACCCTTACGGCCGGTGCGCGGGCGCTTCCCGGGCCGACCCCTGGCAAACCGGTTCTGCCGGAAGATGCCGGTCCCCTATGCTGATGGGTCTTCAATTGCCCTGGCACCAGCGGCATTTCGAGCATCGGGGGAGTGGCGTGAGCACCACACACGTGCCGCAGCAACCACAGCACACGGGCGCGCCGCCGCCCGACCTGCCGCCCACGCCGCCGCACGCCAGCGAGGCCACCCGGCTGCTGTGCGCGGGCGCCTACCTCGACTCCGGCTACCGCGACCGGGTCATCGACCAGCTCTACCTCAACGAACAGCGCATCGTCGCCCCGTCGCTCGGCTTCGACGCGGCCCGCGTCCTCGCCCACGCGTTGCGCGCCCGGCGCCAGGAGCTGCTGTGGTCGGCGGCCATCATCGGCCTGTGGGTGGTGGGCATGCCGCTCAGCGGCTGGCTGCTCGCCGGGTTCGTGGGCCCGAGCCTGCTGCTCGCCCTCGCGCCGTGGATCCGCGGCCACGGCACCCGGCCGCCCCTGTACCGGCGGATCCCCGCCTTCCTGGTGCGTGTGGCCGGCCGCGTCCTGATGGTCGCGGCCGTGTTCCTCATCCTCGGTGCCGCGTTCGGCGGCGGCTCGGACGACGACTCCGGGTACGGGTCCTCGTACGACTCCTACGACTCCTCCGGCCCGCAGGAGGTCACCGATGTGCTGTTCCCGGGCGACGGCGGGCTCGGCGGTTCGGTCGAGGCGTGGCAGGCCTGGCTGGGCATCGGCGTGTTGGTGGCCGTCGGGTTCTGCGCGTCGGCGCAGCGCGGCCAGTTCGCCCGCGCCCTCGCCTCCGAGCTGTCCCCGCAGCGCTTCCCGGACGCCGCGGGCGACCCCGCCGAGCAGGCCGACGGGCCGCGGTTCCAGCGGCTGATGCACCGCATCCGGCTGGAACAGCACGCGCCGCTGATCATGTACAACGAGGCACATCCGTTCTGCGGGGCCGGCATCGAGCACGAGACGTGGGTGCTCGCCGTGGAACTGCGGCCGGACGAGGACGAGGAGCAGCAGCCGCTCAGCAACCGCCTGATCCTCGAGCGGATCCGGCCGCTGCTGGAACAGCTGCGGGTGCCCGCCGAGTACGCCGGTCCCGGCGTGCGCGACCGGCTGCGCCGCCTGGAGATCGACGAGTGCGTGTTCCTGCCCGTCGAGGGCCTCCTCTCGCGCGACCAGGCGCCGTACACCCCGGAGGCGTTCGAGCACCACCGGGCGCGCGCCGTCGAGGAGGGCGGCGAGAAGCGCCGGCACTTCCTGCGCGTCCGCGTCGGCGGCTGGGAGGAGGAACTGGTCGTCACCGTCTTCGTACGCCTTCACACGCAGGGCCGGATGCTCATGCTGGAGATCGCCCCGCACGTGCTGACGCCGGTCCGCGCCGACTTCAAGGACGCCGACCGCACCTCGCACCACCTGCGCTCCAGCAACCTGCTCGGCAAGGTGGCCGCGGCGGCCGTCCTGGTGCCGGGGTCCGCGGGCCGCTCGCTGTTCTCGCTCGGCCGGGGCGCGGTGTACGCCTGGCGGGTGCTGACCGGCGGTCACGCGGGCGCGCTGCCCGACGGCCCGGCCCTGTCGGTGCGGGAACTGGCCTCGGCGCCCACCGGGTCCACCTTCCAGGAGATGGACGTCGCCCGGTACCTGCGGAGCATCCAGGACCGCATCGGGCACGGGGTGCGGCTGGCCCTCGCCGAGGCGGGCTACGAGACCGGCGAGTTCGTGCAGAAGATCATCAACATCAGCAACGGCGGCATCCACATCGGCCGCGCCGACCACTCCGCCTTCGCCTTCGGCGACAGCGCCCGAGCCCAGACCACGACCGACGGCCCCGCGCCGCAGAAGGGATCCGACTAGCGATGGCAGCCGACGAGCCGAACATCCGCATCGGCCGGGCCGACAACTCCTCCTTCGCGTTCGGCGCCCACGCCCGCGCCGAGACCCGCAACACGGGCGCCGGCCGCGACGAGGCCGCCGAGGAACTGCTGAAGGCCGTACGGGAACTGCGCGCCGACCTCACCCGGCTCCAGCAGAGCGAGCAGACCGCGCAGCTCGACGAGGCCCTCGCGGACACCGAGGGCGAGATCACCCGCACCGGCGCGGCGGGGGAGGGGCGCCTGCAGCGGCTGCGGGAGGCCCTCACGGACGCCCAGAACATCGTGACGCTGTTCGCGTCGGCCGCGGCCGTCGCCGGAATGCTGGGGATGTGAGAGGGCGGCGATGAACGGGGGAGCGCGGTACTGGAACGAGGACACCCAGCGCTGGGAGGACGGCACCGGCGGCGCCACCCCGGTCACCCCACCGCCCCCGCCGCGCCCGGAGTTCCTTCCGCCGCTGCCGGACGGGCAGCCCGGTGAGGCCCCGGCACCGGACGCGGGGGCGGGCGGGGCGCCGGACACCGGGACCGGGCCCGGCGGCTGGTCCGGGCCCGAACCGCCGGGCAGCGGCACGTGGCCGCCCGCCGACCCGGCGCCGCCCGTCACCCGGGGGCCGGACCGCCGCCTCGTGTGGGGCGTCCTCGGCGGCGCCGCCGCGGCCGGGGTCGCCCTCGCCCTGGTGCTGACGCTGGTCGTCGGCGACGACGGCGGGGACAGCACCCGCGACGGCACGTCCGCCGCCTCCGTGAGCGCCTCGCCCACCGGCGGCGCGGCGTCCGGCACGGACACCGCCGCACCGACCGGCGGCCGACCCACCGACGGCTCCGCCTCCCCGTCCGGCACGGCGCCCGAACTCCCCGCCGACTACGAGCTGCACACCGACACCGAGGGCTTCACGATCGCCCGCCCGCTCGGCTGGACGCGCGAGGCGGCGGCCTCCCAGCACGGCATGGACGTCGTCAACTACCGCAGCGCCGACGGGCACCACCGCCTCCAGGTGTACGAGGTGGCGGAGTCCTCGCCCGAGGAGTCCTTCGAGCTGTTCCTCTCCGACGAGACACCGAAGGCCAAGGGCTTCGACAAGGTCGCCCTGGAACCGCTCGAAGAGGGCGACGTCACCGGCATGCGGCTGGAGTACCGCGCCGACTCCTTCCGGAGCGAACCGGACGTCGGCAGCTGGCACGTCCAGGACGTGCGCTTCCGCTCACCCGCCGACGGCAAGCTGTACGCGATCGCCGCCTACGGCCCGCCCACCGACGGCACCGACCCCGAACTCGACCTCGTACTGACGGCCCTGGCGCACTTCTGCCCCCCGGGCACCACCTGCGACCGCGTCACCGGCCAGGACTGACCCGGCCCCCGCTCCCTTCGCCTCCGTTCACCGCCCGCCGTGACACAGCGCACTTCGGCCACGGATCGCGCATGCAATCCGGGGCCGGGGGCAGGCGCACCCGGTCCCGTGTGCGACTCCACGCGCGACACACGGGTGCTGAACAGGAACGGAAGGCAATGTCGACCATGGCGGACAGAACGGAACACAACGCGCTGGACGTGCGCAGAACCATTCACGCGGGGGGCGAGTGGCGGGAGGCGGTCTCCGGTGCCACGCGCGAGATCCTCGACCCCGCGGACGCCACGCCGTTCGCCGTGGTCGCCGAGGGCGACGAGAAGGACGCCGACCTCGCGGTCGCGGCAGCCCGGCACGCCTTCGACGAGGGCGCCTGGCCGCACACCCCGGTCGCCGAACGCGCCGCCCTGCTGCGCCGCGTCGCCGAACTCCTCGTGCGCGACCGGGAGAGGCTCGGCCTGCTGGAGAGCCGCGACGCCGGGAAGACCCTCGAAGAGGGCCGCGTCGACGTCGACTGCGTGGCCGACGCCTTCCGGTATTTCGCCGGCCTCGTCGCCGCCGAGGCGCCCGGCCGGGTCGTGGACGCCGGGTCGCCCGACATCCACAGCGTCGTCGTGCACGAGCCCGTCGGCGTCTGCGCCCTGATCACGCCCTGGAACTACCCGCTGCTCCAGGCCAGCTGGAAGATCGCACCCGCTCTCGCCGCCGGCAACACCTTCGTGATCAAGCCCAGCGAGATCACCCCGCTGACGACCGTCGCCCTGATCGAGCTGCTCGTCGAGGCGGGCCTCCCGGAGGGCGTCGCCAACATCGTCACCGGACTCGGCCACACCGTCGGAGCCCGGCTCGCCGAGCACCCCGACGTCGACCTGGTGTCCTTCACCGGCGGGCTGGCCAGCGGCACCAAGGTCGCCCAGGCCGCCGCCCCGGGCGTGAAGAAGGTCGCCCTCGAACTCGGCGGCAAGAACCCCAACGTCGTCTTCGCCGACGCCTGCGCCACCGACGACGGCTTCGACACCACCGTCGACCAGGCCCTCAACGCCGCGTTCCTCCACAGCGGCCAGGTCTGCTCGGCCGGCTCCCGCCTGATCGTCGAGGAGAGCGTCCGCGACCGGTTCGTCGCCGAACTCGCCCGCCGCGCCGAGCGGATCCGCCTCGGCCGCGGCACCGCCGAGGGCGTCGAGTGCGGCCCGCTGGTCTCCGAGCAGCAGCGCGCGAAGACCGAGGAGTACGTCGCCTCCGCCCTGGCCGAAGGGGCCGTGCTGCGCTGCGGCGGCAAGCGCCCCGAGCCGTCCGGGACGCGGCCCGCCACCGGCTACTTCTACGAGCCGACCGTCCTCGACCACTGCCACCGCGAGATGCGCGTCGTACGCGAGGAGGTCTTCGGGCCGGTCCTCACCGTCGAGACCTTCCGCACCGAGGACGAGGCCGTCGCCCTCGCCAACGACACCGAGTACGGCCTCGCGGGCGCCGTGTGGACCGCCGACGCGGGCCGCGCCCGCCGGGTCGCCGGCCGGCTGCGGCACGGCACCGTCTGGATCAACGACTTCCACCCCTACCTCCCGCAGGCGGAATGGGGCGGCTTCGGCAAGAGCGGAACGGGCCGCGAACTCGGACCGGCCGGGCTCGCCGAGTACCGCGAGACCAAGCACGTCTACCAGAACCTCGCCCCCAAGCCGGTGCGCTGGTTCGCGGGCTGACCGCGCCGCGCCCCGACTCCGCCCGTCCCCCCTTTCCGAGCCCACCGGGCTCCGCACGCCTCTGGAGCAGTACCTCCCATGGCCGAGACCACCCACGTCTACGACTACGTCGTCATCGGCGGCGGCACCGCCGGGTCCGTCATAGCCTCCCGGCTGACCGAGAACCCCGACGTCACCGTCGCCGTCATCGAGGGCGGCCCCAGCGACGTCGGCCGCGACGACGTGCTGACGCTGCGCCGCTGGATGGGCCTGCTCGGCGGCGAACTGGACTACGACTACCCCACCACCGAGCAGCCACGCGGCAATTCGCACATCCGGCACAGCCGCGCCCGCGTGCTCGGCGGCTGCTCCTCCCACAACACGCTCATCGCGTTCAAGCCGCTCCCCTCCGACTGGGACGAGTGGGAGGCCGCGGGCGCCAAGGGCTGGGGCGCCGTCCAGATGGAGGCGTACTACGCGCGCCTGAAGAACAACATCGTCCCGGTGGACGAGAAGGACCGCAACGCCATCGCCCGCGACTTCGTGGACGCCGCCCAGGCCGCGCTCGGCGTGCCGCGCGTCGAGGGCTTCAACAAGAAGCCGTTCACCGAGGGCGCCGGCTTCTTCGACCTCGCCTACCACCCGGAGAACAACAAGCGGTCCTCGGCATCGGTGGCGTACCTGCACCCGGTGATGGACGAACGCGCCAACCTGACGATCCTGCTGGAGACCTGGGCGTACCGGCTGGAGCTGAACGGCACCCGCGTCGAGGGCGTGCACGTGCGCGCCAAGGACGGCACCGAGTTCCTGGTCCGCGCCCGCAGCGAGGTCCTGCTGTGCGCGGGCGCCGTCGACTCGCCGCGGCTGCTGCTGCACTCCGGCATCGGCCCCGGGGAGCAGCTGGAGGCGCTGGACATCCCCGTCGTCCACGACCTGCCGGGCGTCGGCGAGAACCTGCTCGACCACCCCGAGTCGGTCATCGTCTGGGAGACCCACGGGCCGATACCCGAGAACTCCGCGATGGACTCCGACGCGGGCCTGTTCGTGCGCCGCGACCCCGAGCACCCGGGCCCGGACCTGATGTTCCACTTCTACCAGATCCCGTTCACGGACAACCCGGAGCGACTGGGCTACGGGCGGCCCGAGTTCGGCGTCTCCATGACGCCGAACATCCCCAAGCCCCGAAGCCGCGGCAGGCTGTACCTGACCAGCGCCGACCCGTCCGTGAAGCCCGCCCTGGACTTCCGGTACTTCACCGACGAGGACGACTACGACGGCCGCACCCTGGTCGACGGCATCCGCATCGCCCGCGAGATAGCGAGGACCGAACCGCTGGCGCAGTGGCTCAAGCGGGAGGTCTGCCCGGGCCCGGACGTCACCGGCGACGAGGAACTCGGCGAGTACGCCCGCAGGGCCGCGCACACCGTGTACCACCCCGCGGGCACCTGCCGCATGGGCGCCGCGGCCGACGAACTCGCCGTCGTGGACCCGGAGTTGCGCATCCGCGGCCTGGAGGGCATCCGTGTCGCCGACGCGTCCGTCTTCCCGACCATGACCGCGGTGAACCCCATGATCGGCGTGCTCATGGTCGGTGAGCGGGCCGTCGACCTGATCGGAGGTGGTGCGTGATGAGTACGACGACCCACGCCCGCGAGAACGCCCAGAACCCCGTCTTCTCCGTCGAGGGCCTGTGGAAGGTCTTCGGCCCCAAGGCCCACCGGATACCCGCCGACCCCGAACTGGCCGGACTGGACGCCGCCGAGCTGCGCACCCGCACCGGCTGCACGGCCGCCGTCCGTGACGTGACCTTCGACGTCCGCAAGGGCGAGGTCTTCGTCGTCATGGGCCTGTCCGGCTCCGGCAAGTCCACCCTGGTGCGCTGCCTGACCCGGCTCGTCGAGCCGACGGCGGGCCGTATCGCCATCGACGGCGAGGACGTCCGCGCCATGGACGGGTCCCGGCTGCGCGCACTGCGCAGGCACCGCGCCGCGATGGTCTTCCAGCACTTCGGCCTGCTCCCGCACCGCACCGTCCTGGACAACGTGGCGTACGGCCTGGAGATCCAGGGCCTCGGCCGGGCCGAGCGGCGCGCCCGGGCCGCCGAGGTCGTCGCCAAGGTCGGCCTGGAGGGCATGGAGCACCGCAGGCCCGCCCAGCTGTCCGGCGGCCAGCGCCAGCGCGTCGGGCTGGCCCGCGCGCTCGCCGTCGACCCCGAAGTGCTGCTGTTCGACGAGCCGTTCAGCGCGCTCGACCCGCTGATCCGGCGCGACATGCAGGAGGAGGTGATCCGGCTGCACCGCGAGGAGGGCCGCACGATGGTCTTCATCACCCACGACCTGAACGAGGCCCTCCGCCTCGGTGACCGCATCGCCCTGATGCGCGACGGCCGGATCGTGCAGCTCGGCACGCCCGAGGAGATCGTCGGCTCGCCCGCCGACGACTACGTCCGCGCGTTCGTCCGGGACGTCCCGCGCGAACAGGTCATGACGGTCCGCACCGCGATGCGGGCGGCCTCCGCCGAGGAGGCGGGCAACGGCCCCGCGGTGGCCCCGGACGCGACGGTCTCCGAGGCCATCGAGGCCGTGGCGCGGGCGGGCACCTCCGCCCGGGTGATGGACGGCGGCCGGTGCCTGGGCGTGGTCGACTCCGACGCCCTGCTGGACGTGGTCGCGGGCGTCGCCCCGGCCCGCCCCGCCGCCGTGGGGACCGTCCCGGCGCTGCCGCTGCCGCGCAGGACACGCAAGCGCCCGGCCGGCGCCACCGAGGAGCCGGTGTGATGGCGACGATCACCGCGCCGACGCCCAGGACGTCACCGCCGGGCATCCTCACCGGCCCGGCCGCACGCAAGCTGCTCGCCCTCGCCGTGCTCGCGGCGGTCCTCGTCCCCCCGGCCACCGCCACGTGGGGCGGCGCCATCTGGCCCGCCGCCCTCACGGTCGACCTCACCGGGCCGCTCGGCCGCACCAGCGACTGGATCATCGACCACCGCGACAGCCACCCGCTGTTCCTCCACTTCTTCGGCCACGTCAGCAACGCGGTCGTCGTCTCCGTACGCGCCGTCTACCTCGGCCTGCTCGCCGTGGGCTGGGCCGGGGTCACCGCGATCGGCGCCCTGATCGCCTGGCGCGTCGCGGGCGTCCGCCTGGCCGCCGGCACCGCCCTCGCGTTCCTCACGTGCGGGGCGCTCGGCATGTGGGTGCCGACCATGCAGACCCTCGCGCTGATGGCCGTCGCGGTCACCGTGTCCGTCGCCGCCGGCGCCCTGCTGGGGCTCGCCGCCGGGCTGTCCGACCGGATGGACCGGGCGCTGCGACCGGTGCTGGACACCATGCAGGTGCTCCCGGCCTTCGCCTACCTGCTGCCCGTCGTGCTGGTCTTCGGCATCGGCGTCCCCGCCGCCGTCCTGGCCACCGTCGTCTACGCCGCCCCGCCCATGGCCCGGCTCACCGCGCTCGGCCTGCGCGGCGCCGACAAGGAGGTGCTGGAGGCCGTCGAGTCGCTCGGCTCGACCGCGTGGCAGCGCCTGCTGACCGCGCGCATCCCGCTGGCCCGCAAGGAACTCCTGCTCGGCGTCAACCAGGCGATCATGATGGCGCTGTCCATGGCGGTCATCGCCTCCGTGATCGGCGCGGGCGGCCTCGGCGACCGCGTCTACCAGGCGCTCGCCTCCGTCGACGTGGGCGCGGCGCTCGCCGCCGGCATCCCGATCGTGCTGCTGGCCGTCGTCCTGGACCGGGTGACCGCCGCGGCCGGCGCCGGACTCGGCGAGGACCCGAAGCCGCGCCTGCACGGGGTGCTCGCCCTGGCGGGTGCCGTGGCCGTCGCGGTCGCCGGGCGCCTGACGGGCCGCCTGGAATGGCCCGGCGCGTGGAGCGTCGACATCGCCGAGCCCGTCAACCGGGCCGTCGACTGGATGACCGGCCACCTGTACTCGGGTGTGCCCGTCGTCGGCGGCACCGCCGACTGGGCGGGCGGCTTCACCACCTGGGTCCTGGACCCGCTGCGGGACGGCCTGCTGTGGCTGCCCTGGTGGGCCGTGCTGCTCGCCGTCGCCGTGCCGGCCTGGCTGATCGGCACCTGGCGCACCGCGCTGACCGCCGTGCTCGCCATGGCCGCGACCGGTGTGCTCGGCGTGTGGAAGCCGTCCCTGGACACGCTGTCCCAGGTGCTGGCGGCCGTCGCCGTCACCCTGCTGCTCGGCTTCGCCACCGGCGTCGCCGCCGCCCGCAGCGACCGCTTCGAACGGCTGCTGCGGCCGGTGCTGGACGTGTTCCAGACGATGCCGCAGTTCGTGTACCTGATCCCGGTCGTCGCCCTGTTCGGCGTCGGTCGCGCCCCGGCCGTCGCGGCGGCCGTCGTGTACGCGCTGCCCGCCGTCGTCCGCATCACCGCGCAGGGCCTGCGCCAGGTCGACCCGGCCGCCCTGGAGTCGGCCCGCTCGCTCGGCGCGACCGGCGCCCAGCAGCTGACGCAGGTGCAACTGCCGCTGGCCCGCCCGGCGCTGCTGCTCGCCGTCAACCAGGGCGTGGTCCTCGTCCTCGCCGTCGTCATCATCGGCGGCCTGGTCGGCGGCGGCGCCCTCGGCTACGACGTCGTCTTCGGCCTCGCCCAGGGCGACCTGGCGACCGGTCTGGTGGCCGGTGCCGCCATCGTCTGCCTGGGCCTGATGCTGGACCGGGTGACGCAGCCGACCGGACGCCGCACGAAGAAGGGAGCGTGACATGCGCCTGCGTACCACGGCCGTGATGGCCTCCCTGGCGCTGCTGACCGGCTGCGGCGCCGCCGACATGACCCGGCAGGCCTCGCCGTTCGCCAACGCCCGGGGCGCCGGGACGGTCACCCTGTCCGTCCAGTCCTGGGTGGGCGCCCAGTCCAACGTGGCCGTCGCCCAGTACCTGCTGGAGCACGAGCTGGGCTACCGCGTCGACACCGTCCAGGTCGACGAGGTCCCCGCGTGGGACGCGCTCAGCCAGGGCCGCGTCGACGCGATCCTGGAGGACTGGGGCCACCCCGACCAGGAGAAGCGGTACGTCCAGGACAAGAGGACCGTCGCGCGCGGCGGCGACCTCGGGGTCACCGGGCACATCGGCTGGTACGTCCCCACGTACTTCGCCGAGCGGCACCCGGACGTCACCGACTGGAAGAACCTCAACAAGTACGCCGAGCGGTTCCGCACCGCCGAGAGCGGCGGCAAGGGCCAGCTGATGGACGGCTCCCCGTCCTACGTCACCAACGACAAGGCCCTGGTGAAGAACCTGAAGCTGGACTACGAGGTGGTGTTCGCCGGGTCCGAGGCGGCGCAGATCACGCAGATCAAGCAGTTCGCCAAGGAGAAGAAGCCCTTCCTCACCTACTGGTACACCCCGCAGTGGCTGTTCGAGAAGGTCCCCATGACCGAGGTGAGGCTGCCGCCGTACAAGGAGGGCTGCGACGCCGACCCGGAGAAGGTGGCCTGCGCCTATCCGCACACGCCGCTGCAGAAGTACCTCAACGCGGACTTCGCGAGGAACGGCGGCAGGGCGGCGGAGTTCCTGCGGAAGTTCAGGTGGACGACCGAGGACCAGAACGAGGTCTCCCTGATGATCGCCGAACAGAAGCTGTCGCCCGAGGAGGCGGCGGAGAAGTGGGTGGACAGCCACGAGTCCACGTGGCGGGCATGGCTGTCCTGACCCTCACCGCCCCAGGGTGTCCGCGATGCCGCGCAGCGCCTGCGCGGCCCGCTCCTGGAGACGGGGCCCGAACGTGACGCGGCCTGATGCCCTGCGCGAGGCCGTGCGCACCGGCCGGCCGGCCCCCGGCACCCGGCTGCCCTCGTTCCGGGTGCTCGCCGCCGACCTGGGCGTGACCACTTCACGACCGTCCGATGCGGGGCAAACCGCCCCGAAACCCCGCTCGCAGGCGCCGGTAACCACCGGCCGCCCGCACACCCGCCCGCCCCCCTCCCTAGGCTTGCGGCCGGAAACCGGTCGGCCGGCCTCGGCCACGCACCACATGGGGGAGACCAGGACATGGCTCAGACACGGCGCCGGCTGCGCTCGAGCACGGTCGTACTCGGCGGCATGGGAGTCGTCGCGGCGGCCCTGACCTCCTGCGGATCGGACCCCGACCGCCGCTGCGTGGACCGCGACGACTACGACCCCTACGGGGGCTACGAGATCATCGACGACAAGTACTGCGAGTCCGGCGAATCCGGCGGCTCCTCCTACGGCTCCGGCACCAACGCCTCCTGGTACTACGGCGGCCGGACCCGCAACGGCCGCACCGGCGACGACGGCTCCTTCAGCCGCAGCGAGGCCGTCGACCGCGGCGGCTTCGGCTGCTCGGCCGGCAGCGGCGGCGGCTGAGCGGACCGGCCGGACATGGAACGCCGCACCGCCGAGCCCCGCCCCGGCTGGCAGCAGACCGTCGAGGAACAAGGGCTGATCTACCCGCTCACCCGCCACCCCGACGGCTCCCTGCGCCCCTACTGGGACGAGAGCGCCTACTACGTCTTCAGCCTGCCCGAGATCGAGGCGCTGGAGGAGACCGTCGAGGAACTGCACCGCATGTGCCTCGCCGCGGCGGCCCACATCGTCGCCGAGGACCGCTTCACCGACCTCGGCATCACCGACCCGCGCCTGGTCCGCGCCGTCACCGAGGCCTGGCACCGCCGCGCCGAACTCCCCTCCCTCTACGGCCGCTTCGACCTGCGCTACGACGGCACCGGCCCCGCCAAGCTGCTGGAGTACAACGCCGACACCCCCACCTCCCTGGTGGAGGCCGCCTCCCCCCAGTGGTTCTGGATGGAGGAACGCTTCCCCGGCGCCGACCAGTGGAACTCCCTCCACGAACGCCTCGTCGCCGCCTGGAGGAAACAGGCCCCCCTGCTCCCGCCCGGCAGCCCCCTGTACTTCGCGTACTCCGACGCCGACGAGTGCGGCGAGGACCTGATGACGGTCGCCTACCTCAAGGAGACCGCCGAACAGGCCGGCCTGGACACCGGCTGGATCACGATGGAGGAGATCGGCTGGGACCGGCTCTCCCGCCGCTTCGTCGACCACCGGCTCCGCTTCATCCGCAGCTGCTTCAAGCTCTACCCCTGGGAATGGCTCACCACCGACCGCTTCGCCGGGCACGTCCTCGACACCCTCGACAACGGCGGCGGCACCGGCAGCACCCTGTGGATCGAACCGGCCTGGAAGATGCTGCTCAGCAACAAGGCCCTGCTCGCCGTCCTGTGGGAGCTGTACCCCGGCCACCCCAACCTGCTGCCCGCCCACCTCGACGGCCCCCGCGACCTCGCCGCCACCACCGGCTACGTCGCCAAGCCCCTGCTCGGCAGGGAAGGCGCCGGCGTCACCGTCCACGAACCCGGCGCCGCCCCCGCCGTCCGCGACGAACCCTGCTGCTACCAGGAGCTCGCGCCCCTGCCGTCCTTCGACGGCAACCGGGTCGTCCTCGGCGCCTGGACGGTCGAGGACGCGTCGGCCGGGCTCGGCATCCGCGAGTCCTCCGGGCTCGTCACCGACGCGTACGCCCGCTTCCTGCCCCACGTGATCCTGTAGCGGGCCGCGCCCCGCCCGCATGGCGGACTCCCCGCCCGGCCCGCGGCCCCCGGCCGGTACGCTGGCCACGGGCCGTGACTGGCGTGCTGGGATGGGACCGACCATCGGGAAGCGGCCCCGGAAACCCGGCGACGGGTGGCCGTGCGAGTGCCGTGCGCCTGGGCCGAACCGTGAACCGTGACCGCCGACAGCCACGCCCGGAGGCCGACATGCCCGACCAGCAGCCCCTGTCCACCGAGTCCACCGCCTTCCGCGCCGCCCTCGACGTGATCCGCGCCGTCGAGCCGCGCGTCGCCGACGCCATCGGCCAGGAGGTCGCCGACCAGCGCGAGATGCTCAAGCTGATCGCCTCCGAGAACTACGCCTCCCCGGCCACCCTCCTCGCCATGGGCAACTGGTTCAGCGACAAGTACGCCGAGGGCACCGTCGGCCGCCGCTTCTACGCCGGCTGCCGCAACGTCGACACCGTCGAGTCCCTCGCCGCCGAACACGCCCGCGAACTGTTCGGCGCCCGCCACGCCTACGTCCAGCCGCACTCCGGCATCGACGCCAACCTCGTCGCCTTCTGGGCCGTCCTCGCCGACCGCGTCGAAGCGCCCTTCCTGGCGAAGACCGGCGTCCGCCAGATCAACGAGCTGACCGACGCCGACTGGGCCGAGCTGCGCCGCGCCTTCGGCAACCAGCGCATGCTCGGCATGTCCCTCGACGCCGGCGGCCACCTCACCCACGGCTTCCGCCCGAACATCTCCGGCAAGATGTTCGACCAGCGCTCCTACGGCACCGACCCGTCGACCGGCCTCATCGACTACGACGCCCTGCGCGCCCAGGCCCGCGACTTCCAGCCGCTGATCATCGTGGCGGGCTACTCCGCCTACCCCCGGCTGGTGAACTTCCGGATCATGCGCGAGATCGCCGACGAGGTGGGCGCCACGCTCATGGTCGACATGGCGCACTTCGCCGGCCTCGTCGCCGGCAAGGTCCTCACCGGGGACTTCGACCCGGTCCCGCACGCCCAGATCGTCACCACCACCACCCACAAGTCGCTGCGCGGCCCGCGCGGCGGCATGGTCCTGTGCGACGACTCCCTCAAGGACCAGGTGGACCGCGGCTGCCCAATGGTCCTCGGCGGCCCGCTCCCGCACGTCATGGCCGCCAAGGCCGTCGCCCTCGCCGAGGCCCGGCAGCCGTCCTTCCAGGACTACGCGCAGCGCATCGTGGACAACTCCCGCGCGCTCGCCGAGGGCCTGACGCGCCGCGGCGCCACCCTCGTCACCGGCGGCACGGACAACCACCTCAACCTGATCGACGTCGCCACGTCCTACGGCCTCACCGGCCGCCAGGCCGAGGCGGCCCTGCTCGACTCGGGCATCGTCACCAACCGCAACGCCATCCCGGCCGACCCGAACGGCGCCTGGTACACCTCCGGCATCCGCATCGGCACCCCGGCGCTCACCACACGCGGCCTCGGCACGGCGGAGATGGACGAGGTGGCGGGCCTGATCGACCGCGTGCTGACCGCCACGGAAGCGGGCACGACGAAGTCGGGCGCCCCCTCCAAGGCGTCCCACGCCCTGGACGGGAAGGTTTCGCAGGAGATCGCCCAGCGCGCCACGGACCTGGTGGCGGGCTTCCCCCTCTACCCGGACATCGACCTGGGCTGACCCGCCCCGTCCCGGCACGGGGAGCCGCGCGACCGGCCCGCCACGGTCCGCAGTTCCCCGTGCACGGACCCCCGCGGGCTCTCTGAGAGAATGGGGGCATGGCGAATGACCGACCGCGCGTGCTCTCCGGAATCCAGCCCACCGCAGGCTCGTTCCACCTCGGCAACTACCTCGGCGCCGTCCGGCAGTGGGTGGCCCTCCAGGAGACCCACGACGCGTTCTACATGGTCGTGGACCTGCACGCGATCACGGTTCCGCAGGACCCGCGGGACCTGCGGGCGAACACGCGCCTGGCCGCCGCCCAGCTCCTCGCGGCAGGCCTCGACCCGGAGCGCTGCACGCTGTTCGTGCAGAGCCACGTCCCCGAGCACGCCCAGCTCGCCTGGATCATGAACTGCCTCACCGGTTTCGGCGAGGCCTCCCGCATGACCCAGTTCAAGGACAAGTCCGCCCGGCAGGGCGCCGACCGCGCGAGCGTCGGCCTCTTCACGTACCCGATCCTCCAGGTCGCGGACATCCTGCTCTACCAGGCCGACGAGGTCCCGGTCGGCGAGGACCAGCGCCAGCACATCGAGCTGACCCGCGACCTCGCCGACCGCTTCAACGGCCGCTTCGGCGAGACCTTCACGCTCCCCAAGCCGTACATCCTCAAGGAGACGGCGAAGATCTACGACCTTCAGGACCCGACGGTCAAGATGAGCAAGTCGGCGTCCACCTCGAAGGGCCTGATCAACCTGCTGGACGAGCCCAGGGCCACCGCGAAGAAGGTCAAGAGCGCGGTCACCGACACGGACACGGTGATCCGCCACGACCCGGCCGCCAAGCCCGGCGTCAGCAACCTCCTCACCATCTACGCGACCCTCACCGGTACGGGTGTCGCCGAACTCGAGCAGAAGTACGCCGGCAAGGGCTACGGTGCGCTCAAGACGGACCTCGCCGAGGTCATGACCGAGTTCGTGACGCCGTTCCGGGAGCGGACCCGGCAGTACCTGGACGACCCGGAGACGCTGGACTCGATCCTGGCCAAGGGCGCGGAGAAGGCACGCGCCGTCGCCGCGGAGACCCTCTCCCAGACGTACGACAAGGTGGGCTTCCTGCCCGCCAAGCACTGAATCGCACCTGGCACACGCCTGTACCACCGGACAGCGCCGCACATCACGTCGGTTGCGCCTGCCCGCGGCACGGTCGTGGCCGTACAGTCGATAACCGGGCGACCGCACGGGCGGCCGGACCCGCTCGCCGGACGGCGAGCACCCGACGAGGACGACAGGAGACGACGTGGGGACCGTAACGATCGGTGTGTCGATCGCGGTCCCGGAGCCTCACGGCAGCGAGCTCCAGCAGCTGCGCGCGGGCTTCGGCGACGCCGCGGCTCACGGGATCCCCACGCACGTCACACTGCTGCCGCCGACCGAGGTCGACGCCGCCGCCCTCCCGGCGATCGAGGCGCACCTCGGCGAGGTCGCGGCGGCCGGCCGGCCGTTCCCGATGCGGCTGTCCGGGACCGGCACCTTCCGCCCGCTGTCGCCGGTGGTGTTCGTGCAGGTGGCGGAGGGCGCCGAGGCGTGCACCTGGCTGCAGAAGCAGGTCCGGGACGCCTCCGGCCCCGTGGCCCGCGACCTGCAGTTCCCGTACCACCCGCACGTCACCGTGGCGCACGGCATCGACGAGGCCGCCATGGACCGCGCCTACGAGGAGCTGGCCGACTACGAGGCCCAGTGGCCCTGCACCGGCTTCGCGCTCTACGAGCAGGGCGCCGACGGCGTGTGGCGCAAGCTGCGCGAGTTCACCTTCGGCAGCACGGTGGTGCCCCCGCAGGCCGGACACACCCAGCGCGGCCCGCTGCCCGCGCGCTAGCGGGTCGTTTCGGCCCTAGAGGGGCAGGCGGCGGAACACCGACCGCGGCAGGTGGCGCAGGACCGACATCACCACGCGCAGCGAGCCCGGCACCCACACCGTCTCCGAGCGGCGCCTCAGGCCCAGCTCGACGGCCGTCGCCACCGCCTCCGGCGTCGTCGCGAGCGGCGCCTCGGGCAGCCCGGCCGTCGCCCGGGAGCGGACGAACCCGGGCCGTACGACCATGACGTGCACGCCCGTGCCGTGCAGCGCGTCGCCCAGGCCCTGCGTGAAGGTGTCCAGCCCGGCCTTGCTGGAGCCGTAGATGAAGTCGGCGCGCCGGGCCCGCTCACCGGCCACCGACGACAGCACGACGAGGGAGCCGTGGCCCTGCGCCTGGAGCGCGCCCGCGCACACCAGGCCCGCCGACACCGCGCCCGTGTAGTTGGTCTGCACGACCCGCACCGCGTTCACCGGCTGCCGCTCGTCCTGCGCCTGGTCGCCGAGGACGCCGAAGGCGAGCAGCACCATGTCGATGTCGCCCTCGGCGAAGATCTTGCCGAGCACCGCCTCGTGCGACCCGGGGTCGAGCGCGTCGAACGCGACCGTGTGCACCTGGGCGCCCAGGCTCCGCAGCTCGGCCGCGGCCCCGTCCAGGGCGGGCGCCGGGCGGCCCGCGAGCCAGACGGTGCGGGTGCGGCGGGCGATCAGGCGGCGTGCGGTGGCCAGCGCGACCTCGGACGTACCGCCGAGGACGAGCAGGGACCGGGGGAGGCCGAAGGCGTCCTTCACGACAGCTCCTGGGGGTTGCCGGCAGACATGTCCGGTGACCGTATCGCCGCTGTACGGACATTTGGTCCCGTTACCTTCGGTATGTAGCCGAAATGGGTGATTAATGGTATGCCGCCTCCCGAGTCGGTCCCGGGACGCGTCGCGGCGCTGCCCGGGGGCACAAGCAGAGCGTGGACTGGCTGAAGAAGCTCCCTGTCGTCGGGCCGCTCGCCGCCCGGATGATGCGCACGCACGCGTGGCGGTCGTTCGAGCGGCTGGACCGCGTCAAGTGGTACCGGCTCGCCGCGGCGATGACGTTCACCAGCTTCGTCGCGCTGTTCCCGCTGCTGACCGTGGTCGCCACGATCGCCGCCGCCACCCTCAGCGGCAAGCAGCAGGACACCCTCCAGGACAAGCTCGCCGAGCAGGTGCCCGGCATCTCCGACCAGCTGAACATCGCCGGCCTGGTGGAGAACGCCGGCACCGTCGGCCTCATCGCGGCGGCCGCCCTGCTGTTCACCGGCATAGGGTGGGCCGGCTCCACGCACGAGTGCCTGCGCGCCGTGTGGGAACTGCCCGAGGAGGACGAGAACCCGGTCCTGCGCAAGGCCAAGGACGCGGGCATCCTCGTCGGGCTCGGCGGCGCCCTCCTCGTCACCATCGCCGCCTCCGCCGTCGCCTCCGCGATGGTCGGCTGGCTCACCCGGTGGCTCGGCATCGACGAGGGCGGCCTCGGCAGCGTCCTGCTCTACCTCGCCGCCTTCGCCGTCGCCGTGCTCGCCGACTTCCTGCTCCTGCTGTACGTCCTGACACTGCTGCCCGGCGTCCAGCCGCCGCGCCGCCGCCTGCTGGTGGCGGCGCTGACCGGCGCGATCGGCTTCGAACTGCTCAAGCTGCTGCTGAGCGGCTACATGCAGGGCGTGGCCGCGAAGAGCATGTACGGCGCCTTCGGGGTGCCGGTCGCCCTGCTGCTGTGGATCAACTTCACGTCCAAGCTGGTGCTGTTCTGCGCCGCCTGGACCGCGACGGGCAGCGAGGCCGCGCGGAAGGACGTCACGGACGCGTCCGGCGGCGGACCAGATCCGGCAGCGGCCAGCGGCGGTTGACCAGGAACCCGGCGCCCGAGAGCAGCACCAGCAGCCCGGCGGTGATGCCCAGCGCGATGCCGACGCCGCCGGAGTCGTCCTGCGCGGCGCCGGCCACCGGCTTGGTGCCCCCGGCGCCCCCGCCCGTCCCGCCGGCCTCGCCCGGGGTGCCGGCGACCGGCTGCGGGCTCGGCTGCGGGCTGGGCTGCGCGGCGCCCCTGGGCGGCACCAGCTCTCCCACCGGACGCACCTTGCCCGCCGCCTTGAAGCCCCAGTCGAGGAGGCGGGCGGTCTCCTTGTAGACCTGGTTGTGCCCGTCCTTCTCCGGGTGCATCACCGTCACCAGCAGCACCTTGCCGTCGCGTTCGGCGACGCCCGTGAAGGTGGCGCCCGCGTTGGTGGTGTTGCCGTTCTTGACGCCCGCGATGCCCGTGTACTGGGAGATGTCGTAGTCGCCGGTCAGCAGCCGGTTGGTGTTCTGGATCTCGTAGGTCTCCCGGACCTGCTTGCCCTTCTTGCCCTTCTTCGTCCGGCCGGGGAACTTCGCCGACAGCGTGGAGCAGTACTCGCGGAAGTCCTTCTTCTGCAGCCCGGACCGCGCGATCAGCGTCAGGTCGTACGCGGAGGAGACCTGCCCGTCCGCGTCGTAGCCGTCCGGGGAGACCACGTGCGTGTCGAGGGCCTGGAGCTCCTCGGCGTGCTCGTTCATCTCCCGGACGGTGTTCCCGATGCCGTTGTTCATCGCGGACAGCACCCGCACGGCGTCGTTCCCGGAGCGCAGGAACACCCCGAGCCACAGGTCGTGGACGGTGTAGGTCTCGTCCTCCTTTATGCCGACCATGCTGGAGCCCGGACCGATGCCGTCCAGGTCGGAGGGGGCGACCTTGTGCTTGCGCGTCTTCGGGAACTTCGGCAGCAGCGTGTCCGCGAACAGCATCTTCAGCGTGCTCGCCGGGGCCAGCCGCCAGTGCGCGTTGTGCGCGGCGAGCACCTCGCCGGACTCGGCGTCGGCGACGATCCACGAGCGGGCGGACACGTCCTTCGGCAGCACGGGCGCGTCGCCCGCCAGGCTCACCTGTGTGCCGGGCCGCCCGAGCAGGGCCCCGCCCACGCTCGACATGGTGGCCGGGGGAGTGGCCGACGGGCTGGCGGACGGTGACGGTTTCGGGGCCGCCGAGACGACGGGCGCGGTCAGCGCGGTGGACACAACGACGGCACAGGCGACCAGCGACGACCGGCGGGCGCTCTTCTTGGGTGCGGGCACGACCGAGAAGGTACCTGCACCGGCCAGGGATGTCCTGCCGCACGCCCCACCCCGGCCACGGAACCGGACACGCGACGGCGATACTGGGCGTATGAAGCTCAGCCGCCCCGTCTCCTGGTTCCTGCTCGCCTTCGGGGTGTGGAGCTGGGTCATCTGGGTCACTTTCGTCAAAAACCTGGTCAAGGACAGCAGCGGGCTCGCGTTCGACGACGGGGACCCGACGGGGTACTTCTGGGTCCATCTCCTGCTCGCCGTCGTGTCCTTCGTATGGGGGACGGTCATCGGGGTCATCGGGTTGCGCGGAATCCGCGCACTGCGCCGCGCGTCATAGCGGCTGAGGGGACACAACAGCGTGGTCATCGTCTTCGTGCTCGTCGCGCTGCTGGTGCTGGCCGTCATGGCGGTCGGCAACTGGTACGTGTGGCGGCGCCTGTTCCGCGACACCACCCGCGGCCCCGGCCCGGTGCGCCGGGCCGGCGCGGTGCTGGTCGCGGGCGGCTGGGTCCTCACGGTCGCCGCGTTCGTCGCCGAGCGCTCCGGCGCGCCGTTCCGGCTCCAGCAGGTGCTCGCCTGGCCGGGCTTCCTGTGGCTGGCCCTGTCGATCTACCTGCTGCTCGCGGTGGGGGCGGGCGAGCTGGTACGACCGCTGCTGCGGCGGTTCCTGGAGCGGCGCGCGCCGGCCGCCGAGTCCGGCACACGCGCGCAGACGCCGGTGCCCGCGGCGGCGGGCGCGCCGGGCGCCGCAGCGCCGCATCCGGACAGCGGGCCCGGGCCCGAGGCCGGTCCGGGGGGCGGTACCGGCACCTCCCGGACCTTGGCCGTGCCCTCACGGCGGCTGTTCGTCTCCCGGGTCGTCGGCGGCGCGGCGGCGGCAGCGGCCGTCGGGACCGTGGGCTACGGCACCTACGGCGTGCTGCGCGGTCCGAAGGTGAAGCGGGTGACCGTCCCACTGGCCAAGCTGCCGCGCGCGGCGCACGGTTACCGCATCGCGGTGGTCAGCGACGTCCACCTCGGCCCGGTGCTCGGCCGGGGCTTCGCACAGAAGGTCGTCGACACGATCAACGGCACGCAGCCCGACCTCATCGCCGTGGTCGGCGACCTGGTGGACGGCATGGTCGAGGACCTCGGCCCCGCGGCGGCCCCCCTCGCCCAGTTGCGGGCGCGGCACGGCGCGTACTTCGTGACCGGCAACCACGAGTACTTCTCCGGCGCCGAGCAGTGGGTCGAGGAGGTGCGGCGGCTCGGCCTGCACCCCCTGGAGAACGCCCGCCGTGAGCTGGCGCACTTCGACCTGGCCGGCGTGAACGACGTCCGCGGTGAGGCCGAGGGGCAGGGCCCGGACCACGCCAGGGCGCTCGGCGACCGGGACCCGGCACGCGCGTGCGTGCTGCTCGCCCACCAGCCGGTGCAGATCCACGAGGCCGTCGAGCACGGCGTCGACCTCCAGCTGTCCGGCCACACCCACGGCGGCCAGCTCTGGCCCGGCAACCTCGTCGCCGCCGCCGCCAACCCGACCCTCGCGGGCCTGGAACGCTACGGCGACACCCAGCTGTACGTCAGCCGGGGCGCGGGCGCCTGGGGCCCGCCGACCCGCGTGGGCGCCCCGTCGGACATCACGGTGATCGAACTGGCGTCGCGTCAGGCCTGACCGGTCCCGCTGCCCGCGCCACGCGCCCTTGGGCCCCGCGGTTCCGGGCGTCCACGCCGCCCGTGGGCTACGGCCGGCGCCCGAGTTCCGGGCGCCGCGAGTAGTCCGTGAACCCGACGACGTTGCCCCACGGGTCGGCGAACTCGGCGGTCCAGCCGGTCGCGGTCGGGAACGGCTCGTCCAGCGGCGGGATGCCCGCCGCGCGCACCGCACGGCAGGCCGCCCGGGCGTCGGGCACCTCCAGCCACACGCGCGTGGCGGGCCACGGCGGCGGGCGGTGCCCCAGGCCGTCCTCGGCGCGCAGCAGGATGCCGGGCGTCTCGCCGCCGACCTTGAGCAGCGCGATGCCGGCCTCGTCCAGCCGGAAGGCCACCGGGAACCCGGCCCGCCCGTAGAACTCCACGGCCCGGCCGAGATCCCCGACGGGCACCAGCACGTTGTCGAACCCGAGCAGTTCGTACGACTCCTCATCTGACATACCGTCAATGTAGGCCGATGATCGCCCGCGGCCGGTGATTGGCCGGTGATTGTCAGTGCTGGCTCGTACTGTCGGCGGCATGGCAATCGTGAGGTTCGTCGACGAGACGACTACGGGGGAGCGGCGCCCGGCCCGGGGGCTGGAGATCGCCGAGGAGCGGCTGAGCGCCCGGGAGCTGATCCGGCGCCGGGTGTTCCAGGAGGTCGCCGAGTTCAACGCGCGCACACCGGAGGTGTTCCAGGGACTGGTGCGGCCCGCGGACACCGAGCGGGTGCTCAACGGCTACGCGCTGCGCACACCCCGCCGGATAGACCCCGAGGCACAGACCGCGCTGGCCCTGAGGGCCTTCGCGGGCAACGGCTTCCTGGTACTGGTGGGGGACCGTCAGGTCACCGACCCGGACGAGGAGATCGACCTGCCGCTCGGCACGGAGGTCACCTTCCTGAAGCTCGTCCCGCTGGTGGGTGGCTGATGACCGGCACCGGTGCGCACACCACGCGGGTCCGCGACGGCATCCTCACCGGGGACATGGGCAAAGCCGCCGACGCGGCGCTGAAGGCGATGACCGACCCCGAGGGCTACTGGGGCGGCGCCTGGGACGGGCTGCTCGACGCCCTGCGGAAGCTGTCCGGGGAGCAGCGCCGCCGACTGGTGCACGCCCTCGCGGACCGCTTCCCGCTGGTCGGCGAGGACACCGAGCAGCGGTGCAGCGCGCTCGCGCTGTACTCCTTCGTCGCCAGGGGCCTGGACGAGGACCCGCTGGCCGGGGAGCGGCGCAGGGCACTGGAGGACCTCGGGCGGCGCCACTCCTTCTGGCACGCGTCCCGGTTCGACGTGCTGGCCCGCGCCGAACGCGCCGCGGGCCGGGAGCTGCCGCCGTCCGTCGTCGCCGTCGTCCGCCGCTCCGCGCTGGAGGCCTACCGCGCGGACGAACTGACCGGGCTGGCCGAACAGCTCACCGAGCCCGTCCTCAACGTCGGCGAGGCATGGGCCGACCGGGCCATCGAGGACGCCGGCGGCGGCTGGCGGGCCCTGCTCGCCCACGCGCTCACCGCCACCGCCTCCAGACCGACCGCCAAGTGGGACAGGCAGGCCCAGGCCCTCGCCGACGCCCTCGGCACCGACCGCGTCCGCACCACCGTCCTGACCTGGCTCGGCCTCGTCGGACGCCCGCGCACCCTGCCGCTGGAGGTGGACACCTACGCGACGCACCTCAACAGCGTCTACGACCCGTACAACGCGACCGCGCTGCGCGGTCTCGCCTGGCTGCTGTCGCTGCTGCCCCCGCACCCGGACACGGCCCGCGCGCTCGGCGCCCTGGTGGAGACGTCCCTGAAGAAGATCGCCGGCCACGGCCCGCGCAACCCGAAAATCGCCAACGCCGGCGTCGTCGCGCTCGCCCGCGTCGACAGCGAGGCCGCCCTCGCCGAACTGGCCCGGCTCGCCGCCCGGGTGACGTACAAGAGCACCGCCAGGCTCATCGACGGCGCCCTTCAGGCGCGGGCCGCCGCGCTCGGCCTGAGCCGCGAGGAGATCGAGGAGCTGGCCGTGCCCGCGTACGGGCTGACGGAGGTCGGCCGCGCCGAGCGCACCCTCGCAGACGTCACCGCCCTGCTCGACATCCGCGGCACGAAGGCGGTGCTGACCTGGCGCAACGCGAGCGGCAAGGCCGTCAAGAGCGTCCCCGCGGCCGTGAAGCGCGACCACGCCGAGGAGTTGACAGGGCTCAAGGCCACCGTCAAGGACCTCGACAGGATGCTGTCGGCGCAGAGCGAGCGCCTGGACCGCCAGTTCCTGGCCCGCCGCACCTGGGCCTACGCGGCCTGGCGCGAGCGCTACCTCGACCATCCGCTGGTCGGCACCCTCGCCCGCCGCCTGCTGTGGACGGTCGACGGCACGACGGCCGGCTTCGCGGACGGCGCCCTGCGCACCCTCACCGGCACCCCCGTCACCGAGGGCACCACCGTCGAGCTGTGGCACCCCGTCGGCCACGACCCGGCCGAGATCGTCGCCTGGCGCGACTGGCTGGAACGGCACGGCATCACCCAGCCGTTCAAGCAGGCCCACCGCGAGGTGTACCTGCTCACCGACGCCGAGCGCGCCACCCGCACGTACTCCAACCGCTTCGCGGCGCACGTGCTGCGCCAGCACCAGTTCCACTCCCTGACCGCGATCCGCGGCTGGCGCAACAAGCTCCGCCTGAGCGTCGACGACGAGGCGCCGCCCGCCACCCGCGAACTGCCCCAGTGGGGCCTGCGCGCCGAGTACTGGATCGCGGGCGACGGCGACGCCGGCCACCAGGACCTCACCGACTCGGGCACCTTCCTGCGGCTGCGCACCGACCAGGTCCGCTTCTACCCGGCCGGCGCCCCGGAGAACTCGGCGCACTGCTGCGGCGGCCCGTACCGCATGTGGCTGCGCGACGGCGCCGACCCGGTCGAGCCGGTCCCGCTGGAGGACGTCCCGCCCCTGGTACTGTCCGAAGTCCTGCGCGACGTCGACCTGTTCGTCGGCGTGTCCAGCGTCGGCAACGACCCGACCTGGCAGGACGGCGGCCCCGGCGGACGCTTCCGCGAGTACTGGACGTCGTACGGCTTCGGGGAGCTGAACCAGAGCGCCGAGACCCGCCGCGCGCTGCTGGAACGCCTGATACCGAGGCTCGCCATTGCCGGCCGGTGCACCCTGGAGGGCCGGTTCCTGCACGTGCGGGGCGAGCGGCACACGTACAAGATCCACCTGGGCTCGGGCAACATCCTGATGAGCCCGAACGACCAGTACCTGTGCATCGTCCCGAAGGCGGACCCGGCCGCCCCGGGGACCGGCTACCTGCCCTACGAGGGCGACCGCATGCTGGCCGTGATCCTCAGCAAGGCCCTGATGCTGGCCGACGACACGAAGATCACCGACCCGACGGTCCTCAGCCAGCTGTGACCGCGCCCGGGGCCCCGCCCGCACGCGGACGGGGCCCCGGGCGGCACGGCGACGAGAAGGTCAGAAGCGGCGCGTGATCAGCGCCCGCTTCACCTCCGCGATCGCCTTGGTGACCTCGATACCGCGCGGACAGGCGTCCGTGCAGTTGAAGGTCGTGCGGCAGCGCCACACGCCGTCGCGGTCGTTGAGGATCTCCAGGCGCTGCTCGCCGGCCTCGTCGCGCGAGTCGAAGATGAAGCGGTGCGCGTTGACGATGGCCGCCGGGCCGAAGTACTGCCCGTCGTTCCAGAACACCGGGCACGAGGAGGTGCAGGCGGCGCACAGGATGCACTTCGTCGTGTCGTCGAAGCGCTCGCGGTCCTCGGCGGACTGGAGCCGCTCGCGCGTGGGCTCGTTGGTGTCCTTCGTGATCAGGAAGGGCATCACGTCCCGGTACGCCTGGAAGAACGGCTCCATGTCGACCACGAGGTCCTTCAGGACCGTCAGGCCCTTGATGGGCTCGATCGTGATCGGCTTCTCCGGGTTGATGTCCTTGATCAGCGTCTTGCAGGCCAGGCGGTTCCTGCCGTTGATCCGCATGGCGTCCGAGCCGCAGATGCCGTGCGCGCAGGAGCGACGGAAGGTCAGCGAGCCGTCCAGGTCCCACTTGATCTTGTGGAGACCGTCCAGGACGCGTTCCTTGGGATCGATCTCCAGCCGGAAGTCCTCCCAGGTCGCCTCCGCCGAGACCTCCGGGTTGAAGCGGCGGACCCGGAAGGTGACGGTGATGTACGGGGAGGCCGCCGACGCGGGGTCCGGGGTCTCGGCCTTGTCCAGAACAGGGGTTGCCATCAGTACTTACGCTCCATCGGCTGGTAGCGGGTCTGGACGACCGGCTTGTAGTCGAGACGGACGGACTCGGTGCCGTCGGCGCCCACCTCGCGGTACGCCATGGTGTGACGCATGAAGTTGACGTCGTCGCGGTTCGGGTAGTCCTCGCGGTAGTGGCCGCCGCGGGATTCCTTGCGGGCCAGCGCGGAGACGGCCATGACCTCGGCCAGGTCGAGCAGGTTGCCCAGCTCGATGGCCTCCAGCAGGTCGGTGTTGAACCGCTTGCCCTTGTCCTGGATCGCCACGTTCTTGTACCGCTCGCGCAGCTCGGCGATCTTCTCGACCGCCGTCTTGATGGTCTGCTCGGTGCGGAACACCATGACGTTGGCGTCCATGGTCTCCTGCAGCTCGCGGCGCAGGGTGGACACCCGCTCGTTGCCGGTGGACGTGCGCAGCCGCTCGATCTGCTCCAGGACGAAGGCCTCGGGCGCCTCGGGCAGCTCCACGAAGTACGCGCGCTGCGAGTAGTCGGCGGCGGCGATGCCCGCGCGCTTGCCGAACACGTTGATGTCCAGCAGCGAGTTGGTGCCGAGCCGGTTGGCGCCGTGCACGGACACGCAGGCGACCTCGCCGGCGGCGTACAGGCCCGGCACGACGGTGGTGTTGTCCGCCAGGACCTCACCCTCGACGTTCGTCGGGATGCCGCCCATGGCGTAGTGCGCGGTGGGCTGGATCGGGATCGGGTCCGTGTACGGCTCGATGCCCAGGTAGGTCCGCGCGAACTCCGTGATGTCGGGCAGCTTCGCGTCGAGCTGCTCCGGCGGGAGGTGCGTGAGGTCGAGGAAGACGTGGTCGCCCTCGGGACCGCAGCCGCGGCCCTCGCGGATCTCGGTGTAGATGGAGCGGGAGACGACGTCACGGGACGCGAGGTCCTTCATGACCGGCGCGTACTTCTCCATGAAGCGCTCGCCGTCCTTGTTGCGGAGGATGCCGCCCTCACCGCGGGCGCCCTCCGTCAGCAGGATGCCCATGCGCCAGATGCCGGTCGGGTGGAACTGGAAGAACTCCATGTCCTCCAGCGGGATGCCCCGCCGGTACACGGCGGCCTGGCCGTCACCGGTCAGCGTGTGCGCGTTGGAGGTCACCTTGAAGAACTTGCCGCAGCCGCCGGACGCGTAGATCACGGCCTTCGCGTGGAAGACGTGGATCTCACCGGTGGCCAGCTCGTACGCCACGACACCGGCCGACTTCTTGACGCCGTCGACCTCGGTGATCAGCTGGTCCAGGACGTAGAACTCGTTGAAGAACTCCACGCCCTCCTTGACGCAGTTCTGGTACAGCGTCTGGAGGATCATGTGGCCGGTGCGGTCCGCGGCGTAGCAGGACCGGCGGACCGGGGCCTCGCCGTGGTTGCGGGAGTGCCCGCCGAAGCGGCGCTGGTCGATGGTGCCGTCCGGGGTGCGGTTGAACGGCAGGCCCATCTTCTCCAGGTCGAGGACGGAGTCGATGGCCTCCTTCGCCAGGATCTCGGCGGCGTCCTGGTCGACCAGGTAGTCACCGCCCTTGACCGTGTCGAAGGTGTGCCACTCCCAGTTGTCCTCCTCCACGTTGGCCAGCGCGGCGGCCATGCCGCCCTGCGCGGCGCCCGTGTGGGAGCGGGTGGGGTAGAGCTTGGTCAGCACGGCGGTGCGGCTGCGCTTCGTCGACTCGATGGCGGCGCGCATACCGGCGCCACCGGCGCCGACGATGACGGTGTCGTACTTGTGGATCTTCATGATTCTCGCAGCCCCGTGCCTAGCGGATGTTCGGGTCGAAGGTGAAGATCACCAGCGTGCCCAGCAGGATGGTGAACACCGTGGCGGTGTAGAGCAGGCCCTTGAGCCACAGCCGGGTGTTCGCGCGCTCCGCGTAGTCGTTGATGACCGTGCGCAGTCCGATGGTGCCGTGCAGCATCGCGAGCCACAGCATCAGCAGGTCCCAGACCTGCCAGAAGGGGGACGCCCAGCGGCCGGCCACGAAGGCGAAGCCGATCTTGGAGACACCGCCGTCCAGCACGAGCTGGATCAGCAGGTGGCCGATGACCAGGACGACCAGCACCACGCCGGACAGCCGCATGAACAGCCAGCCGTACAGCTCGAAGTTGCCGCGGGTGGACTTCGGCGACTTGGTGGTGCGCTTGCGCGGGGCCTCGATGAGGGGCGCGGGGTTGTCGACGCTGTAGAGGGAAGCGCCTTCAGCGCCCTCCACGGGGCCGACACCGGAAGCGGTGGTTTCAGTGGTGGACATGGGCGTCAGCTCCCGAACAGTTCACGAGCGGCGTGGCCGAGGACGGGGTAGATCGCCCCGATCATCAGCACGACCCACAGGCCGACGACGGACCAGAGCATCTGCTTCTGGTAGCGCGAGCCCTTCGACCAGAAGTCGACGGCGATGACACGCAGACCGTTGAGCGCGTGGAAGAGGATGGCGGCGACGAGGCCGTACTCCAGCAGCGCGACGATCGGCGTCTTGTACGTCGCCACGACCCTGTCGTAGGCCTCGGGAGAGACACGGACGAGAGCGGTGTCCAGGACGTGCACGAACAGGAAGAAGAAGATGAGGACGCCGGTGACTCGGTGAGCCACCCAGGACCACATTCCTTCCCGGCCGCGGTACAGCGTTCCAGCCGGCACGGAAGTTTCCTCCGGGAGCGGGGATTGGGGCCGCGCCGGCTTCTGTGTCGGTCGGGCCCGGCCGGGTACGGTCCACCGGCCCCCAGCATCGTAGCGATGCGCCGCCGCGGGGCTGACGGGGGGCCTGCCGGTGTGATCAATGTGGCACGCGTTCGGGGTACCGTGTGCGGCTTCTGTGCCGGGGTGCCCCGCTATGTCCCTGGGGCGGGATCGCCGTGGTCCCCCGCGCGGTTCCCCGCGCCCCTCAGCGCGTCCAGCAAGCGTTTCCTGGCCAGACGGCGCAGATGCTCGGCCGCCACGATCCGTTCCTCCTCCGGATCGTTCGCCAATCGTGACCCGATGCCCTCCAGCACCCGGTCCGGTATTTCGCCGACGGGCGTGTCGCCGAGATAGATGACGAACACATGACCGAATTTGGCCTCGTAGGCGGCGTGCGCGGCGCTGAGGGCGGTGTGCGCGGCGGAGTAGGTGCCGGCCGGCAGCGCGGGCAGCGACTCGGCGGCCAGGGCCTGCGCGAGGTCCGCCGGGGTCAGGTCGTAGGCGGCCTCGTCCGCGGCGGCGAGCAGGGCGCCCGTGTCCGGGTACGGGCGGTGGGCCGCGACGCTCTCGGCCCAGCCGAGGCTGCCGAGGCAGGCGAGCAGCAGCCGCCGTACGGTGTCGGCCGGTGCCGTGTTGAAGTGCGCCAGCGGGGAAGGCGTGCCGCGCTGCTGCTCCGGTACGGCGACCCGGCCGGGGAGGTCTGGGAGACGGTGCGCGGGCAGCGTGGGTCCTCGTGGGCGTCGCGTGCGTGTCGGCAGGGGATGTGTGAGAGATGTGCCGTCACGGTATCCAGAGTGGTCACGGCGTGTCCGACAGATGCCCGAATTTCACCCGGACGGGAGAGTTCAGGAACGTGTGGTGGACGGTTCTCTGCTTACGGTGGGCGCGATGAGCCAGCACAGGCGCCGGCCACCGGCGCGCAAGGTGAAGCAGCGGCGGATCGTGGCGGCAGCGGTCGCCGGGGTCCTCGCCGCCGCCGGTCTCGGCGTCGGCCTCTGGGCGGCCGGCGGCGACGACGGCGACCCGGCGGGACGCTCCACCGGCGCCGCCCCGGCCCGCGAGGCCCCGCGCAGCAGCCCGAGCCCCACCCGCTCCTACCCGCTGTCCACCGCGCCCCGCACCATCCCCGCGGTGCGCGACCACACCCCGGCGCGCGGCCCCGGCTGGCGCCCCGAGCGCGGCAACCGCGTGGTGGTGGCCGACGCCGACCTGGCCGACGAGGGCCGGCTCATCGCCCGTGAGCTGGGGCTCGGTTACGCGGGCGAGAAGGACGACGTGCGCGAGGGCGACCTGCGGCTCGCGCTGAGCGGCGACGAGGGCGCGAACCCGGAGTCGTACACCATGACCGTGCGCGGCGGGCGGGTCACCATCAGCGGGCCCGCCGACGCGGGCGTCTTCTACGGCACCCGCACCCTCAAGCAGACGGTGCGCGGCGGCGGCACCGCCCCCGAGGGCGTCGTGCGGGACGAACCGGCCAAGCCGCGGCGCGGGTTCATGCTGGACATCGCGCGCAAGCACTTCACCGCCGACTGGATCGAGGACCGGGTCCGCGAGCTCGGCGACCTGAAGTTCAACGAGCTGGGCCTGCACTTCTCCGACGACCAGGCCTTCCGCATCGAGTCCGACACGCACCCCGAGGTCGTCTCACGGGACCACCTGACCAAGGCGCAGGTGAAGAAGATCGTCGCCCTCGCGGCCGAGCGGCACATCACGGTCGTGCCCGAGATCGACTCGCCCGGACACCTCGGCGCCGTCCTCGCCGCCCACCCCGAGCTCCAGCTGCGCAACGTGAACGGCGTGCCGACCCGCGGCGCCATCGACATCTCCCGGCGCGCCGCCGCCGACATCGTCGACGACCTGCTGAACGAGTACGCCGGCCTGTTCCCCGGCAGCCGCTGGCACCTCGGCGCCGACGAGTACCAGGCGCTGGTCGTCTCCGACCCGCAGGCGTCCTTCCCGCAGCTCGCCGCCGCCGCCCGCCGGACGTACGGGGCCGGGGCCGGCGTCGCCGACCTGGCGACCGGCTGGCTCAACGACCGCGCCCGCACCGTCCGCGCGCACGACCGCACGCCCCGCGCCTGGAACGACGGCTTCTTCCGGGACACGTCCGTGACGGCGGACAAGGGCATCGAGGTCGCCTACTGGACGGGCAAGGAGATCGGCGCCCGGCAGCCGGTGGAGTACCTGAGCGCGGGCCGAAAGGTCCTCAACTACAACGACGAGTACCTGTACTACGTCCTCGGCGAGCCGCAGACCTTCGTCTACCCCACGGGCGAGCGGATCTACGAGCAGTGGACGCCGCGCGTGCTGCGCGGCAGCACCGCCGTGCCCGCGCGGTACGACGACCAGATCCTCGGCGGCAGCCTCGCCGTCTGGTGCGACCTGGCGAACTCCCAGACGCAGGCGCAGGTCGCGGCCGGCATCCGGATGCCGCTGCGGGCGACCGTCCAGAAGCTGTGGGACCCGGACCGGCCCGAGCTGTCCTGGGCCGAGTTCACAGCGCTGGCGGACCGCCTCGGCTGAGCGGGGCCCCGCCTCCCCGCCCCGCGCACCGCGGCCGACTCCTTGACGTACCGGCCGCCGACCTCGACCCTTTGGCCGAAAACATGTCGTGCACCTGCACGACGGCCCGGCGTGGTGCCGCTGTGACACTCCCGGGCCGTCGCACGCAGTACGGCAAAGTGGCGGGCTCCGTGAGAAGGGCGCCCGGTGAGGGCCTGTGGAGGCCAGTGGAGTCCCCGGCGGACCCCGCAGAGGGAGGCGTGGATGAGCCTGGTGGAACTGATCGCACGGGCCGACGAACGCGGCCTGGCCGCAAGCGGGCTGGCTTGTTTGGATCGGTGCGTGCCCCTGCTCGGCGGCGACGACGAGGTGCTGCGCCCGCTGTGGGCGAGCCTCACCGACGACGTCGGCGACGACTGGGCCGCCTGCCTGGAGCAGGCCCGCGGCAAGCTGGACGCGCCGCCCGAGGGCGAGGACGCGGCCGGCGACGAGGCCGTGCTGCTGGCCCGCCGCATGCTCGCCCAGGCCCCGGCCGACCGGAGCCCCGCGGGGGTCCGCGCGTGGGCCGACGCCTGCTCGGTCGCCTCGCTGCGGATCCACCGGCTGCTCGACCCCGCCGACGACGAGGACTCGGTCGACGCGCGGCGCGAGGGCCGTACGGACGGCATGTCGCCGCTCGTCGCCGCCGAACTGCGCCGCCAGGTCGCCGTCCTGGAACTGCTCGCCGGGCACGGCGGGGCCGGGCTGCGTCCCGCGCTGGAGGTCGCGACGGAGGGGCGGCGCGTGCTGCGCGCGGTGGTGTCGCGGCGGGCGCGGGCCCGGAGCTGACGGGGCGGCGCGCCCTGCGCCGGACGGGCCGTGCGCGTCGGGACGGCAAACCTCATCCGTGGGGAAGTCGTGTGACCTTCCTGTAGGTGGTGTGCGGTGGATGAGGGCGCGTCGCGGTGGTCCTGTGCCGGTCCGGGGGATCCGGCCTGGCCGGAGTGACGTTTCGCCGCCGGGCCGCGCTGCTCCCCATGTGACGACTGTGACGACACAGCACGAATCCAGGCCCTCCGCCGCGTCGAAGCCGGCCCGCTGGGCGGCCGACACGGTGGCGACGATGCGGGAGGGGGCGCGGCTGCGGCTCGACTACTCGGCGCAGAGTCTGTGGAGCGTCGACCGGATGATCGACGGCATTCGACGGGAGGAACCGCCTCCCGCCGCCGTGGACCTGGTGCTGCGGGGATTCGGCGCGTACGCCGGTGAGGTGATCGTCCGGCAGACCGGCGGCGAGTGGTGGGCGTCGGGCGGCGAGTACTGGGTGCGGACGCCGGACGGGCGGCTGTGGGACCCGATGGACGAGGCCCGGCGGTGCTACGCCGGGGACGGCTCCCTGCGGCTGCTGTGCCGGGACGCGACGCAGACGACGGACGGGGCCGCCCTCCAGCCGTAGCGGGCCGGCCATGGGCCGGGACGCCACGGCGGCGAACGGAGACGGCCGGTGCCGGTGGGTTACGGCGTCAGGGTCTGGCCCGGGGGGCGTCCGTCGGGGTGCCGAGGGTCGTCCTGCCGCAGATGACCGCCTCGGAGTGGCCGAGGCCCGTGCTGTTGCTCGGCAGACACCCAGGTGCCCAGCGCGTCACCGGACTCGTTGCCGCCAGGCACGGACGTCCTGTCCTGGTGGAGGACCTTCATGCCGGCCGTGGCTGAAACCCGGTCGACGTGCCGTACAGGCGGCACGTGGTTGTCCAGGGAACGCGACACGGCGGTGTGTTCATGCACACGTCCGTGACCAGTGATGTTCGCGGGCCTCGTGGCGCTGGACGTCAGGGGGAGCGGCGGGTGTTTCCCCACCGGAGGCAAAGGGGTGGGGTCCCATGACGCAGGTCCACGAACGCACGCCCGGCGCGGCCGACATGCGCGCCTGCGCCAGAGCCTTCGTCACACGTGTCACCGCCGGCAACCGGCTCCCCCTCGACTACTCCACGGCCAGCCTGCGCGTCGTCGACTTCCTCGTCGACGGCCTGCGCAAGGGCGGCGCCGACCAGGAGCGGGCCCGGGCCGCGCTGTTCGGGCTCGGCGCGTACGTCGGCGAGGTCCTCGTCCGCCGGGCGGGCGCGGTGTGGGTGGACTTCGACGCCGAGCAGCGGGCCTACTTCGGCCAGCCGGTCGGCGTACGGATGCCCGACGGGCGGGTCTGGAACCCGCTCGGCAAGGTCCACAACCGCTTCCGGGCCGGCGATCCGCAGGACTCGCTGCAGACCTTCTACCTGACGCTGCACGGCAGGGCCCGGCGCGCCCCACCCGCCGCCGTGTGAGCCACGGGGTCCGAGCTGCCCGGGTGCACGGGGTGACCTGTGACACTTCCGCGGTGTCCGGCGCTGATGACCGTGGGGGGTGCGGGCACGGCCGAACGTGCCGCACGACGCGGAATCGCCACTCACTCGGTACGGACGAGGACAATTCTTGGGCCACGGAGGGGAATCCCGCCGCACACAGGCGTACGACGGGGAGTTGGGCGCGGCCGTCGCGCGGGCCCAGGAAGGCGACGAGGCCGCTTTCGCGGTCGCCTACCGGCTCGTGCAGCCCGGACTGCTCGGCTATCTGCGCGGACTGGTCGGGGACGAGGCCGAGGACGTGGCGTCCGACGCCTGGCTGGAGATCGCCCGGGACCTGGGGCGCTTCAAGGGCGACGGCGCCGGGTTCCGCGGCTGGACCGCGACGATCGCCCGGCACCGGGCACTGGACCACCTGCGCCGCAGGCGGGTGCGGCCCCAGGCGACCACGCTCGAACAGGACGTCCTGGACCTGCCCGGCCCGCACAGCACCCACGAGCAGGTGCTGGAGACCCTGTCCACCGAGCAGGCCCTGAGCCTGGTCCGCGCCCTGCCGCGCGACCAGGCCGAGGCCGTGCTGCTGCGGGTGGTCATCGGCCTCGACGGCCCGGCCGCCGCCCGCGTCCTCGGCAAGCGGCCGGGCGCGGTACGGACGGCCGCCTACCGGGGGCTGAAGCGCCTCGCCAAACAGCTCGGCGCGGAGAGTGTGACGGATGAGGCTCCCCGGACGCTGGGGGAGTCGACATGAACTTCGCCGCGAGCGGCGGCCCCGGCCCGGCGCCGGGCGGGCTGAACGGGCAGGACGGATCCCCCCGTGGCACGGGGCGGACGGGCGTTCGTGCGACGCGGACCGGTGACGGGCCCGGACGGAGACACGGCACCGGCGGCAGCGCGGGCGGAACAGACGAGGACGGGTACGGACATGGGTGAACAGCACAGCGACGGCGGGCGCACCGGCCGTCGGCGCGCGCACCCCGGCGACCCCGTGCCCGACGCCGCCTTCGAGGCCCTGCTCGGGGCGGCGCTGCGCGCCGGCCAGGTGGACGCCGAGGCCGAACGGCGCGCCGTGCACGCGTTCCGCGAGGCCCGGGACGCCGGTGCGCACCGGGCCCGCACCCGGCGCCGGGACGACTGGCGGCCCCGGGGGCGGCGCGGTGCCGGGCGCTCCCTCAAGACGGCCCTGTCGGTGCTGCTGGCGGGCTTCACCCTGGGCGGGGTCGCGTTCGCGGCGATCGGCGGCACGGACTCCTCCGCGCAGGGCACCGGCGACGAACGACGCCCGGCCGGTTCCCCCGCGGACGGCTCCGGGCAGCGGGACACCGGCTCCGCCGGCCCGGCGTCGCCCTCCGCGTCCGCCGCGCCGGACCGCCCGGGAACCACCCGGGACACCGAGACCCACTGCCGGGCCTACGAGCAGGTCAAGCAGCGCGGCAAGAGCCTGGAGGCGACGGCCTGGAAGCGGCTCGTGCAGGCGGCGGGCGGCGAGAAGGAGGTCGACGGCTTCTGCGCCCGCGAACTGTCCGAGGCGGTACTGGGCTCCGGGTCCGACTCCGGCTCCGATTCCGGCTCCGGGTCCGACTCCGGCTCCGATGCCGGTTCTGGGTCCGATTCCGGGTCCGGTCCCGGGGCGGCGCCGGGCGGCTCCCGCGCCCCGGCCACGCCTCCGACTCCGGACACCCCGGCCGACGCCACGACACGCGCCCCGGCGGCCCCGAGCGCCGGGGCCCCCACCACACCGGCGGCCCCGGACCGGGGCGCCGACACGGGAAACCCCAAGGACACGGGCGACAGCCGCCCGGACGCGGACGCGGACACGGGCAGGGGCGGTGCCGGGAACGGCTAGAGGCCCGGGCCGCAGGGCGGGAGGCGCCTGACCGACTGGCCGCAGCGGCAGGCAACGCCCGGCATCGCCGCAGGTCGGGACAGGCGAGCCAAGGCAACGGCCGGGGCCGCCACCCCCCACAGGAGAGGCCCCGGCCGTCGCGCGGTACGGGCCGCGCGGCGGCCCGTACTCTCTACAGCGGCGCGGGCGCGTTTTGTGTCACACCCCCCGCGTCACGGGTTGGTTGCGTCTTGTACCAACGTGGACGGGGGGCGGTTTCACGCCGTAACGTGCCCTTCGCGCGCCGGTGCGGAGGCGGACCGACCACCGCCACCACCTGCGGCTTGACCGCACATCAATCATCGAGGAACCACGACGGCGAGAACCCGGTCCGCGAGAGCGGCGCCGGCTCAGGCGCAAGAGGGGCGCGGTGCTGGGGGACGACGCGGAGCTGACGGCCGCGGTGCATGCGGCACAGGGCGGGGACGAGACCGCGTTCCGGACTGTGTACCGCGCCGTGCACCCGAGGCTGCTCGGGTACGTACGGACACTCGTCGGCGACCCGGACGCCGAGGACGTCACGTCCGAGGCCTGGCTGCAGATCGCCCGCGACCTGGACAGGTTCAGCGGCGACGCCGACCGGTTCCGCGGCTGGGCCGCGCGCATCGCCCGCAACCGCGCCCTGGACCACATCCGGATGCGTGGCCGCCGCCCCGCCGTGGGCGGCGACGAGACCGAACTGGCCGGGCGGGCCGCCGAGTCCGACACGGCGGTCGAGGCCATGGAGGCGCTGGCCACCGACAGCGCGTTCTCCCTCATCGCCCGGCTGCCGCAGGACCAGGCCGAGGCGGTCGTGCTGCGCGTGGTCGTCGGCCTGGACGCCAAGTCCGCCGCCGAGACGCTCGGCAAGCGGCCCGGCGCCGTCCGTACGGCCGCGCACCGCGGTCTGAAGCGGCTCGCCGAACTCCTCTCCGGCGATCCGGAATCGGCCGACGGCCTCGGCGCCCTGCCTCCTCAGCGACAACCGCGCGCCCGTCCGGTGACGTCCGCAAGTGTGACGGATACGCGCGCGCGGACGCAGAAGGACATGTGATGGCCGACGAGCAGTACCGGTGGCTGGACCGCGGAACGGCGGAGCGTTTGCTGAGCGGAGAGCCCCTCGAAGCTGTCGACGCCGCCGCCCGTGAGCAGGTCGAGCAGCTTGCCGAAACCCTGGGTGCGCTGTCCGCGCCACCCCCGCTGACCAGCGACGAACTCCCCGGAGAGGCCGCCGCGCTGGCCGCGTTCCGCAAGGTCCGCGCCGAGCGGGACGCGGCCTGCGCCCCCGTGGGCCGGCGCGGCGCGGACGCCGGTGCGGCACGCCTCGGCGAGCGGGAGCGCCGCCGCTGGGGCAGGCCCGCGCGGCTCGCCCTGGCCGCCGTGCTGACCGCCGGGATGGTCGGCGGTGTCGCGGTCGCGGCGGGCACCGGAGCCCTGCCGTCACCGTTCCGCGGGGACGAACCGGAACCCGCGGCCTCGGTGTCGGTCGCCGAGACCGAGCGACCGCCGGTCTCCCCGTCACCGGACGGCTCCGCGCGCGGACAGGCCACCCCCGGCGATTCCCCGGAGGGCGCGGCGCCCGGCAAGGGCGGCGGCGGCCGGGACGGCGGGGCGGGCGGCGACGGCCGGGACACCGGCCGCGGCAGCGCGCCCGGCGAGCAGGGGCGGGACTCCGCCGACGCCGCCGAGCGGGTCGAGCGGATCGCGTCCGCCTGCCGCGACGTCCGGGACGGCAAGGACCTCAGCGCCGACAACGAGCGTGTGCTGGAGAGCGCGGCGGGCAGTTCGACGCGGGTCTGGACGTACTGCGAGGGCGTGCTGGCCGACACCGGCTCCGGTGCCGCGGAGGGCGAGGGCCAGGGCGGCTCCGGCGAGGGCGGCGGGTCCGGGCAGGGCGGCGGCGGCAAGGGCCGCGGCGACCGCAGCGGCTCGGGCGGACAGGGCGGCAAGGGCGGTGGCGAAGCGGGCCACGGCTCGGCGGCGGACGACGCTCGCCGAACCGACGGCGCGGGCGTCCTGCCGGACACGTCCGGCGCGCCGACGCCGGTGACCGTCCCTGTGGAGCCGTAGGGGTTCCCGTCCGTGGAGGCGTACGCGTCCAGGTGAGCCGTGGGGCCTGTGGAGTCGCGGGCGTCCTGGGCGACGGGGCGCCGCCACCGTCGTGCCGGGCGCGTCCGCCGCGCCGACCTCGCTTGCCGCGCTCGCCGTCTCTGGGGAGCCGTAGGGGTCCCGGACGCCGGGGCGCCGCCGTCCTGCCGGGCGTGTCCCCGTGCCGATGCCGGTGTCCCCGTGCACCGTCCCCGTGGGCCCGTACGCATCCTGGCGCAACTCGTGGCCGTCCGGGCGTCGGGGTGTCGCCGTCGTGCCGGGCGCGCGTCCGCCGTGCCGACGTCGGTGACCGCGCCCGCCGCCCCCTGGAGCCCCAGGCGCCCCCGGCGTCCGGTACCCGGTTCCGGCCCGCGCCCCCCCTTTCACCTGCGATTTCGCGGTTCATGGATTTTTCTGCGCCAAGGGTGTGACACTTTCGGCCGTTCGCGCGCAGTACTGAGTGAGCCGACTGGTCATCGGCCGTCGCACGGAGCCGGGGTTCCCCCCGTACCCACGGCTCGTGCACCTGCGCGGGCGGGACACGTTCCCCCGGTCCCGCCCGCGCCTCACTCACCAGTGCACGACGACCTTGTCGCCGCTCCTCACCTGCGCGAACAGCGCCGCGACGGCCGCCTCGTCCCGTACGTTGACGCAGCCGTGCGAGGCACCGGCGTAACCGCGGGCGGCGAAGTCGGCGGAGAAGTGCACGGCCTGGCCGCCGCTGAAGAACATCGCGTACGGCATCGGCGAGTCGTACAGCGTCGACCAGTGCTCGCGCGACTTCCAGTACACCCGGAACACGCCCTCGCGGGTCGGCGTGTACTGCGAGCCGAACCGGACCTCCATCGTGGACACCGTCCGCCCGTCGACCATCCAGCGCAGGGTGCGGCTCGTCTTGCTGATGCACAGCACCCGGCCGCTCAGGCAGCGCGGGTCCGGCGCGTCGGGCGGCTGGCCGCCCATCAGGTACAGCTCCCACTTGCCCGGCTCGCGCGTCATCCCGAGCAGTCGCTGCCAGGTGACCCGGTCCGTGGCACCGGTCTGCGGCAGCCCGCGCTTGCCCTGGAAGCCGCGCACCGCCCGCTCGGTGAGGTCGTCGTACGTCCCGGTCGGCCCGTCGTGCAGCCACTCCACCTGGCGCAGCCGCGCCTGGAGTTCGCGGACGTCCGGGCCGTCGGCGCCGCGGGACCACAGCACCGGGGCCGGAGCCGACGCCTCCGGTCTGCCGTCGTCCCGCGGGGCTGCGGGGGCGGAACCGGGGGCGGACGAGGCGCTGTCCGGCAGCTCGACGCGTACCGGCGGGCCCTGTCCGCCCGCCCCGTGCGCGGGCTCCACCCTGCAACCGCTCAGCGCGCCCGCGCCGCCCACCGCGGCCAGCGCCACGAGCGCCGCGGCACTCCTGCCCATGCCCCTGATCCGCACTCGGCCCCCTCCACGTCTCACGGCCCGCCGGACCGACCCGGCGTCACTGTGATGTTCCCCGGACGCGACGGCCGTGAACAGAACGACACCGGCCGAGCGACGCAGGCGAGCGACATCGGCCGAGCGGCACCGGCCGAACGACACGGACCGCCCCGCGCCGGGCGCGCGACAGCGATGTGACCGGTGCCGCAAGATGGCTGTGAGGAAGGTCCCAGCGGGCGCCCCTCCACGGGGTGCACGCCCGCCGCTACAGTCCGTCGAAGGGTCGCCGTACTGGCAGGTAACCGGCGGGTAACCCGAAACAACGCTCAGCGGGAGGCATCAACACCATGGCGCGCGAGTCGGAGTCCGGACTGCCCATTGAGCCGGTCTACGGGCCGGAGACCCTTGAGGGCTGGGACCCCGCCGAGAAACTGGGCGAGCCGGGCCGGTACCCCTTCACCCGCGGCGTGTACCCGACCATGTACACGGGCCGCCCGTGGACCATGCGGCAGTACGCCGGCTTCGGCACCGCGACCGAGTCCAACGCCCGCTACAAGCAGCTGATCGCCAACGGCACCATGGGCCTGTCCGTGGCCTTCGACCTGCCGACCCAGATGGGCCACGACTCCGACGCCCCGATCGCGTCCGGCGAGGTCGGCAAGGTGGGCGTCGCCATCGACTCGATCGACGACATGCGGGTGCTGTTCGACGGCATCCCGCTGGACAAGGTCTCCACGTCGATGACGATCAACGCCCCGGCGGCACTGCTCCTGCTGCTGTACCAACTCGTCGCGGAGGAGCAGGGCGTCAGCGCGGACAAGCTCACCGGCACGATTCAGAACGACGTGCTGAAGGAGTACATCGCCCGGGGCACGTACATCTTCCCGCCCAAGCCCTCGCTGCGCCTGATCGCGGACATCTTCAAGTACTGCAGGGCCGAGATCCCGAAGTGGAACACCATCTCGATCTCCGGCTACCACATGGCCGAGGCGGGCGCCTCGCCCGCGCAGGAGATCGCGTTCACGCTGGCCGACGGCATCGAGTACGTGCGCACGGCCGTCGCGGCCGGCATGGACGTCGACGACTTCGCGCCCCGGCTGTCCTTCTTCTTCGTCGCCCGTACGACGATCCTGGAGGAGGTCGCCAAGTTCCGCGCGGCGCGGCGCATCTGGGCGCGGGTGATGCGCGAGGAGTTCGGCGCGCGGAACCCCAAGTCGCTGATGCTGCGCTTCCACACCCAGACGGCCGGGGTCCAGCTGACGGCCCAGCAGCCCGAGGTGAACCTGGTGCGCGTCGCCGTGCAGGGCCTGGCGGCGGTGCTCGGCGGCACGCAGTCGCTGCACACCAACTCCTTCGACGAGGCCATCGCGCTGCCCACCGACAAGTCCGCGCGCCTGGCCCTGCGCACCCAGCAGGTCCTCGCCTACGAGACGGACGTGACCGCGACCGTCGACCCCTTCGCCGGGTCCTACGTCATCGAGAAGATGACCGACGACGTCGAGGCGGCGGCGCTGGAGCTGATGGAGAAGGTCGAGGAGCTGGGCGGCGCGGTCAGCGCCATCGAACACGGCTTCCAGAAGGGCGAGATCGAGCGCAGCGCCTACCGCATCGCGCAGGAGACCGACTCCGGCGAGCGGGTGGTCGTCGGCGTCAACCGCTTCCAGCTCGACGAGGAGGAGCCGTACGAGCCGCTGCGCGTCGACCCCGCCATCGAGGCGCAGCAGGCGGAGCGGCTGGCGAAGCTGCGCGCCGGGCGCGACCAGCGGGCGGTGGACGCCGCGCTGGCGGCGCTGAGGAAGGCCGCCGAGGGCGAGGACAACGTCCTGTACCCGATGAAGGACGCCCTGCGGGCCCGCGCGACGGTGGGCGAGGTGTGCAACGCGCTGCGGGAGGTCTGGGGGACGTACGTGCCCTCGGACGCGTTCTGACCGGGGCCTCGGCGCAGCCCCGCGCGGGCGGTCCGGGCGGGGCCCGGTGCGACCCCGCAGGACCGCTCCCGAGTGTCGTACCCCCGTGCGACACTCCTGTCCATGTTCGGTGTCATCGATCTCCCCACCTACCTGGCAGGTCTGATCCTCATCGTCCTGATGCCCGGTCCCAACTCGCTGTACGTGCTGTCCGTCGCCGCCCGGCGCGGAGTGCGCGCCGGGTACACCGCCGCGGCCGGCGTGTGGTGCGGCGACGCGGTGCTGATGACGCTGTCCGCGGCCGGCGTCGCCTCGCTGCTCCAGGCCAACGCCGTGCTGTTCGGGATCGTGAAGTTCGCCGGGGCCGGGTATCTGACCTGGCTCGCGGTCGGCCTGCTGCGGGCCGCCTGGGCCATGTGGCGGACGCGGCGGGAGGAGCCGGAGCCCGCCGGGGCGCAGCCCGCGGCCACCGACGAACGGCCGTTCCGCCGTGCCCTGGCCATCAGCCTCTTGAACCCGAAGGCGATCCTGTTCTTCGTCGCGTTCTTCGTGCAGTTCGTCGACCCCGGGTACGCCTACCCCGCCCTGTCGTTCGTCGTCCTCGGCACGCTCGCCCAGCTCGCCAGCTTCCTCTACCTCACCGCGCTGATATTCAGCGGCACGAAGCTGGCCGCCGCCTTCCGCCGCCGCCGGCGTCTGACGGCCGGGGCGACCTCGGCGGCGGGAGCGCTGTTCCTGGGCTTCGCCGTGAAGCTGTCGCTGGCGGGCGCGTAGCAGGAGTCGGGGATCACGCGCGCCGGGCGCGTGCCCGGCGCAGGCCGCGCACCAGCAGCGGGGGCAGCAGGTCCACGGCGAGTCTGCGCACCCGGGAGCGCGGGGGGCGCGACGCGGTGACCGCAGGCGCGGGGGTGGCCGCGGGAGGTGCCGGTTCGGGCGTCACGTAGTGCCTCGAGCGCGGGAACGGCGGCGGCTGCACGCCCCGGGACCGCGCCCGCACCAGCCGGTGCCCCGCCGCGTGCTGGACACTCAGCCCGCAGTCGTTCCGCTCCCGCAGCATCGCCAGCAGCTCCTCCTGGACCGGCTCGGGGTCGCCCCAGGTGCCGTACAGCTTCTGGGTGCTCAGGCAGATCGGCTTCAGGCCGCGGTTGAGGACGGCCTCCCAGACGGCGACCGCGACGCCCGGCGTGTGCTCGGAGCGGAAGTCGTCGAGGACCACGATGCCGTCGGGCCGCAGGATGTCGCGGGCGGCGCCGATGTCGCCGTGGACGTGCTCGTACAGGTGCGAGGCGTCGATGTGGACGAAGCGGCAGGTGCCGGGCTCGACCTCGCCGGAGATGACGGAGCTGGGCGCCTGGAGCACCCGGGGCAGCTCGTCGTGGAAGGAGAGGTAGTTCCGCTCGAAGGCCTGCCGGGTGAGCGAGGCGTACGACTTCGTGGTCTCCGCCTGGTTGGCCCCGTCCGGGGCGTCGCTCTCGAACAGGTCGCAGACGGTGAAGCGCTCGCCGTGGCGCAGGTGCGCGCCCAGCAGGATCGCGCTCTTGCCGAGGTACACGCCGAGTTCCAGCAGGTCGCCGCGGACGCCGCCGGCCTCCTGGCGGTCGAGGAACCAGGTGAACAGCATCTGGTCGAGGGGCGGGAACCAGCCAGGTACGTCGTTCAGCTCGCCCGGCAGCGTGTGGGTTGCTTGTGCGTTGGCCATGGAGTGATCCTGCTCACTTCCCGGTGTGCGAACTGACCTTCCGCTGAACGTCATGTGAACACCTCAGCGATTCTTGGCCAGAGCGGTGCGCAGCCGGGGGGTGAGCGGCTTTTCGACGAACCGGTTGAGCAGCCAGGCCAGCAGCAGCATCGCCGCCACCGTCAGCGTGAACGTCACCGCCGACGGCAGACCCAGGCCCCGGTGCAGGGCGTGGATCACGACCCAGCCGAGGTGCTCGTGCACCAGGTAGAACGGGTAGGTCAGCGCCCCGGCCACCGTCAGCCGGCGCCAGTTCGCCCAGTGCAGCCGGCCCAGCGCGATCGCCGCGACGGCCACGAAGCCGAACGTCACGACGGCGGCGATGCCGAGCGAGGAGCGGTAGGAGAAACCGCCCGCGTCCGGGGCGTGCCACAGCTCCTGCACCGCGTAGTGCTGGCCGATCAGCCAGCTGACGCCCACGATGCCCCAGGCGTAGGCGTCCCGCCGGTCGCGGTGGACGAGGTACAGGCCGATGCCGCCGATGAAGAACGGCGCGTACTCGGGCATCAGCACCAGGTCGAGCAGCGGCTCGTTCGCGGCTTCCGCGATCACCGCGGCCAGGGTCCAGCCCGCGCAGAACATGATCACGCGCTGCCTGCCGGCGCCGGGCAGCACGACGCACAGGGCGAACAGCGCGTAGAACCGGACCTCCGCCCACAGCGTCCAGCACACCCCGAGCACCCGGTCCGCGCCCAGCGGCTGCTGCAGCATGGTCAGGTTGACCAGCGCGTCGCTCGGGGAGACCGCCTCGTAGGCGACCACCGGCAGCGCGAACACCGCCGTCACCAGGATCACGGCCGCCCAGTAGGCGGGCAGCAGCCGGGACGCGCGGGAGGCGAAGAACGACTTCAGGGGGCGTCCCCAGCCGCTCATGCAGATCACGAAACCGCTGATCACGAAGAACACCTGCACGCCGAGGCAGCCGTAGGCGAAGAACTCGTGCAGCGTCGGGAACTGCCGCTTGGGCGAGCTGCCCCAGGCCTCGGTGACCTCGCCGCCCCGGCCGCCGTAGTGGTACGCCGCCACCATCAGCGCGGCGACCAGGCGCAGCCCGTCCAGGGCACGCAGCCGGTCCTGGCGCGGTGGCCGGGTACGCGCCGGTCCCACGGGCACTTCGACGGCGGGACGGACGGCAGTGCTGGTCACGGGAGGTCCTTCCTGTGGGTTTCCTGAATGGCCCGGCGTCCCCCGTTCCGCGGGAGACCCCGCCGTGGCGGTCCGCCGCCGCCATCGGCGCGGCGGCTCCCGTCCCCGCCGCCGTGACGGCCGCGGGGACGCACCCGGCGGCTCAGCGCCGCACGGCCCGCTGCAGGCTGCGCGCCTTGCGCACCGCCCGGCGCACGGCCGCGTTGCGCGGCAGGAACGCCAGCTGCCTCGGCACGCCGCCCGGCAGGGCCAGCGAGGTGAGGCGCCTCTTCTTGAAGTACCGCCACAGGTGGGCGTTCAGGTTGTCCGTCAGGTACCGCTCGGCCTCGGCGCGCAGCTCCGGGAGGATCTTCGGCTGCATCGCGAAGCCGACCGTCCGCACCAGCGCGGCCAGCGCCTCGGTGTCCATGCCGCCGCGCTGCGCGGCGACCGCACTCCTGTCGGTCAGCTCCGGCAGCAGCGCGTCGACCACCGTGACGGGCACGCGGTTGCTGTTCTCGTACGGCGTCAGCCGCTCCAGCAGGGTCCCCGTGCCGACCCGGGCGACCGGCAGGCCGTACAGCGCGGACGCGGTGAGCAGGCCCGTGGAGAAGCAGCCGACGACCAGCGCCGGGCGCATCCGCTGGTACAGCACCTCGGCGAGCACCGGCGTGTCGAGCACGGTGAGACCGGCGCCGAGCCGCTCGGCCTCCTCCTCCAGCCTGCGCGTGAAGCGGTCCGGGGCCGAGGGGTGCGGCTTGAACACCACGCGGGAGTGGCCGAGTTCGACGGCGCCCTTCAGCATCCGTACGTGCAGGTCCTCCTCCTCGTCGGGGGAGAGGATGTTCAGCGCGGACAGGTACTGCCCGAGCAGCAGCGCCGGTTCCTCCACCTCGGGCAGCCCGGCGCCGGTGTCGACCAGCTCGGCGAGCACCTTGGTGAACGCGGCCGTCGGCACGACCTCCGGCTCCACGCCGAACTCCGTGAGCAGCAGCGGCTTCAGGCCCGGCACGAGGTCCAGGTGCAGCAGCCGCTCCACGCGCGTGCCGACCAGCGGGTCGAGCTTGTTGCGGGTGGGGCCGTAGCTCATCAGGCCGTCCGCGTAGACGGTCAGCGGCGCGTCCGGGAACATCTGCGCCACCCCGAGGGCGGGCTGGACCTGGATCGACTCGACGGCGAGGGCCACGTCGTCGTCCCCGAGCCCCCAGGCCAGCCGCAGATAGCGCTCCCACACGGGGGCGTCCTCGACGCGCGGCGCCCAGCCGCCCGGGTGGAACGGGAAGACGGCCTCGTTCCACGACACGACGTCGTCGAACCGGGTCCGCAGCTGCTCGAAGCCGGGCATCGCGTCCACGGCGGGCGCGGTCTCCGGGTTCGCCGCGTTGTTGGACACCAGCAGTATCCGCCGGTCGGCGGCGTCGAAGCAGCCGGAGTCCAGGGCGGCGGCCAGCGTGGCCGTGCCGTACAGCGTCGACGCCATGAAGATCTGCGTGGTCACGCCGCCACCTCCGCGGCCGGCATCGGACGGCGGCGCAGCCGGCGCAGCCGTGTGGCGCGCTCGGTGTCCATCGAGTCGAGCACCTCCTCCAGCGCGTCCTGCGGCATGCGGCGCAGCGCGGCGGTACTCATCGCCTTCAGTTTCCGGGCCACGGGAGGCTCGAACCTTTCGATGGATCCAAGATGGTGGGAAATGATGGCGCAATAGGTGCGCACGGCCTTCGGGAGTAGCTTTTCGGCCTCCGGGTCCTGGGCGGTTTCGGCCACCACCTGGTCGAAGGCGCGAATGAAATCGAGCTGCCTGGCATCTCCGATCTGGGTCAGCGACGAGGCCACTCCGCGCCGGTAGAAAACGCCCAGCAGCCCGCAGACCGCGAAGGATTCCGCCTCCCGGTGCAGCTTCCAGATCCACGGCCGGTCCTCGGCCGTGCGCAGCCCGTCGGTGAAGTGCAGCAGGCCGCGGTCGACCAGCCGGCGGTGGTAGACGCCCGCCCACGCGTACGCGTAGTCGACGGACGTGGAGCGGTGGGCGGGCAGGATCGCGTCGCGCGGGTCCAGCACGACGTTCCGCCTGCCGTGCGGCACACGGTGCACGGACCGGGCGCGCGCGGTGCACTGCACGTGGTCGGTGCGCACGAAGTCGCAGCCCAGTTCCTCGATGACGCCGACCAACTTGGCGTAGTAGCCGGGGGCCAGCCAGTCGTCACCGTCCAGGAAGGTCAGGTATTCGCCGCGCGCGGCGTCGATACCGGTGTTGCGGGCGGTCGCCAGACCGCCGTTGCGCTCGTGCTGGACCAGCACCGCGCCCGGCAGCTCACGCTCCGCGCGCGCGAGAATGCCGGGGGTCCCGTCGGTCGAGCAGTCGTCGACGAGGATGAATTCGAAGTCGTCACGCGCGTTCGCGCGCAGGCTTCGCAGGGTCTCGGGGGCATATTGCTGCACGTTGTAGAACGGCACGATGACGGAGAGCTTGGGCACGCACGTGACGTTAGGCGGCGGCCCGTCATTCGTCTTTACCCACACCTTGATGAGAGGTGAACGACGCGTGGCGAAGCCGTGAAGCGAACGCATTTACGGGCCGTCCACGAGCGGATTCGCCATTCGGCGATGTGCTGTTAACCGTTTGTTGTGTTCGGGTTGGGCGGTTCCTCGGAATCGCTTCCTAGCGTCTGGGGCGTGCCAGCAAGTACAACGAACGCCGCCAAGGCCCCGAGGATCGCCGTCCTCGCCGACTCCGACACCCGGTGGAAGTGGGGTGCGCTCACCGCGCACCGTATCGCCCCGGTGCCGGCGGCGGGTGCGGACGCCGTGCTGGACGGGTACCTGCTGCGCGGACGCGCCACTCCGACGGCCCGTCAGCTCCAGGAGGTCGGCGTCCGCGCCGACCGGCTGCGCGAGGTGACCGCCGTCGAGTTCCTGCGGACCATGGCCGCCGAGTCCTACGACGTCCTCGTGCTCGCCCTGGTCGGCGGCGGCGTCCAGGCCATGCTGCACGGCCTCAAGCGCGTCTGGGAGGACCGCACCGCACGGCCCGCCGTCGTCACCGGCTACGTCGGCGTCGTCTACGAGAAGCTCACCGACGGGCTGCTGCTGCGGCACGGCGCCGACCTCGTCCTCGCCAACTCCCGCCAGGACGCGGACCGTTTCCGCGCCGTGTACGACGGCGTCGGCGCCGACTCCTCGTGCGTGACCGAGGTCGCCCTGCCGTTCCTCGGCGGCGCGCCCTACGCGGGCGAACACGACCCGTACACCGTCACCTTCGCCGCGCAGCCCTCCGTCCCGGACAACCGCACGGACCGCGCCTACCTGCTGGAGCGCCTCGTCCGGCACGCCCGCAGGCACCCCGAGCGCGAGGTGCTGCTCAAGCTGCGCTCCCGCCCCGGCGAGCACACCACCCACATCGAGGAACTGCCGTACCAGAAGCTGGCGCAGAAGCTGGACCTGCCCGACAACCTCCGCCTGGTGTACGGCCACATGGGCGAGGTGCTCGACCGGACCGACCTGCTGGTCACCGTCAGCTCCACGGCCGCCCTGGAGTCGCTGCACCGCCGCATCCCGACCGTCGTCCTCACCGACCTCGGCATCCGCGAGAACCTCGGCAACCACCACTTCGTCGGCTCCGGCTGCCTCGCCTCCTGGGACCAGCTGGACGAGGGCCACCTGCCCGAGCCCGACGAGGAGTGGGTGGCCCGGCAGGGCGTCGCCGCCGGGGGCACCCCCTCCGGGGCAGGTTCGTACGCCACCGCGTTCGACGCCGCACGGGAGCGCGTCGCCAAGCTGCTCGACCGGCCCGGCGGCCTGCCCCCGCTGACCCCGTACTACACGCCCGGCACCGCGCCCGGCTATCTGCCCCGCATCCTCGCCCGCCACCACCTCGGCCCCGACGGCACCCCGCTGCCGGGTGCGCCGGCCGCCGACAAGGACCCGGGACCGGTCCGGCAGATCGTGCGCCGCGCCGCCCGCGGGGCCTACCGGCACGGGGTGCAGCGCGTCGCTCCGGTGATCCGGCGGATGGGGGAGCTGTGAGCCGCCCCCGCCCCCGCCCCCGCGATTCCTCCCCAGGAGCCCAAGGAGTACAGCCCATGTCCAACCCGGAAGCGGGACACGGCGCTTCGGTGCGCCGCGTGCTCGCGGTGATTCCCGCGCGCGGCGGCTCCAAGGGCGTGCCCGCGAAGAACCTCGCCCCCGTCGGCGGGGTGCCCCTGGTGGCCCGCGCCGTGCGCGAGTGCCTGGCCGCCCGGCTCGTGACGGACGTCGTGGTCTCCACCGACGACCGGGCCATCGCGGCGGCGGCGCGGGAGGCGGGCGCCGAGGTGGTGCTGCGGCCCGCCGCCATCGCCGGGGACACGGCCACCTCCGAGGCGGCCGTCCTGCACGCGATGGACGCGCACGAGGCGCTGCACGGCGCCGCCGTCGACGCGGTGCTCCTCGTGCAGTGCACCAGCCCGTTCATCGTCCGGGAGGACGTGGACGGCGTCGCGGCGGCCGTCGTGGAGGACGGCGCGGACACGGCGCTGACCGTCGCGCCGTTCCACGGCTTCATCTGGCGGGACGCCGAAAACGCCCAGAACCCCGAGAACGCCGACAACCCCGAGAACGCCGAGAACGCGGCCCTCCCGGAGGGCGCCCCGGCGAGCGGCGGTCACGGCGTCAACCACGACAAGTCGTTCCGCCCGCGCCGCCAGGACCGCCCCCAGGACCTGCTGGAGACCGGCGCCGCCTACGCGATGGACGCGGCGGGCTTCCGCAAGCACCGGCACCGCTTCTTCGGCCGCACCGAGCTGGTGCGCACCGACCCGGCGCGGGTGCTGGAGATCGACGACCCGCACGACCTCGCCCGGGCCCGCGCGCTCGCGCCGCTGTTCGACGCGGCGCGGCCCGGCGCCCTTCCGACCGCCGGCGACATCGACGCGGTCGTACTGGACTTCGACGGCACCCAGACGGACGACCGGGTGCTGATCGACGCCGATGGACGGGAGTTCGTCACCGTGCACCGCGGGGACGGACTCGGCATCGCGGCCCTGCGCAAGAGCGGGCTGAAGATGCTGATCCTGTCCACGGAAGTGAACCCGGTCGTCGCCGCGCGGGCCCGGAAGCTGCAGATACCGGTCCTGCACGGCATCGACCGCAAGGACCTCGCGCTGAAGCAGTGGTGCGAGGAGCAGGGCATCGCGCCGGAGCGCGTGCTCTACGTCGGCAACGACGTCAACGACCTGCCGTGCTTCGCCCTCGTCGGCTGGCCCGTGGCGGTCGCAAGTGCCCACGACGTCGTGCGCGGCGCCGCACGCGCGGTCACCACCGTTCCCGGTGGCGACGGCGCGATCCGAGAGATCGCCGGCTGGATTCTCGGACCCTCGCTCGACTCTCTCGATTCCCTCACCAAGTAAGGACATCTCCTGCCATGAGCACCAACTCCCGCATCCGTCAGCTCGGTTCGCGCGAGGCCGGCCCCGGCCGCCCCGTCTACGTCACCGGTGAGGTCGGCATCAACCACAACGGCGACCTCGACAACGCCTTCAAGCTGATCGACGTGGCCGCCGAGGCCGGCTGCGACGCGGTCAAGTTCCAGAAGCGCACGCCGGAGATCTGCACCCCGCGCGACCAGTGGGACATCGAGCGCGACACGCCGTGGGGTCGGATGACGTACATCGACTACCGCCACCGCGTGGAGTTCGGCGAGGACGAGTACCGCCAGATCGACGAGCACTGCAAGAAGCGCGGCATCGACTGGTTCGCCTCCCCGTGGGACACCGAGGCCGTCGCCTTCCTGGAGAAGTTCGACGTCCCGGCCCACAAGGTGGCCTCCGCCTCGCTGACCGACGACGAGCTGCTGCGCGCCCTGCGCGCCACCGGCAAGACGATCATCCTCTCCACCGGCATGTCGACGCCGAAGCAGATCCGGCACGCCGTCGAGGTGCTCGGCAGCGACAACATCCTGCTGTGCCACGCCACCTCCACCTACCCGGCGAAGGCCGAGGAGCTGAACCTCCGCGTCATCAACACCCTGGAGCGGGAGTACCCGAACGTCCCGATCGGCTACTCCGGCCACGAGACCGGTCTGCAGACCACGCTCGCCGCCGTCGCCCTCGGCGCCGTCTTCGTCGAGCGCCACATCACCCTGGACCGCGCCATGTGGGGCTCCGACCAGGCCGCCTCCGTCGAACCGCAGGGCCTCACCCGCCTCGTGCGCGACATCCGCACCATCGAGGCCTCCCTCGGCGACGGCGTGAAGAAGGTCTACGAGTCCGAGCTGGGCCCGATGAAGAAGCTGCGCCGCGTCGCCGGCGTCGTCGCCGAGGCGGAGATCGCCGACGCCGCGGGCGAGCCGGTCGCGGTCTGAGCCCCGCCACCCCACCACACCCCACGCCCTGACGGGACGGTCGTACGCCGATGAGCCCCCGCGCCGGGAATGCCGGCCCCCACACGCTCGCCTTCGTCGAGAGCCCGGTACAGCTGCTGAACGTGCTGGAGTGGGCGCACGCGCACGCCCCGGACGCGGGGGACGGCGGGGGCGGGGGTGCGGCCTCGCGCGCGGGGGTCACCCTCGTGGTGCTCTCGCCGAACGACCCGATGACCCGCGGCCAGCTGCGGCGGATGGCGGAGCTGGCCCGGCGCGAGGGCTACGAGGTCCGCTGGGAGGAGGCGCGCGGCGGCCCGGCGGCACCGTTCCGGACGGTCGGCGGCCTGGCGGGGATGCTGCGCCGGGCCGGCCGCGTCGTCCTGGGTGACCCGTTCTCGCGGTACGTGCAGCTGCTGCTGACCATCACCGGGGCGAGTGAACTGGTCGTCGTCGACGACGGCACCGCGACCATGGAGTTCGTCGGCCAGCTCGCCCGCGGCGAACGCCTCGTGCGCTGGCACCGCAAGGGCGGCCGGCCGGGCCCCAGGGACCTGGTGTTCGCGCCGGTGTCGGCCACCGCCCGGCGCCGCCTCACCCCCGGCGAGCGGCGCAGCGTGCAGATCTTCTCCTCCATGCCGATCGAGGAGACGCCGCCCGGTGTGTCCGTCGCCGCGAACGACTTCGGCTGGACCCGCGCCCGGTTCGGCCCGCCCCGCATCACCAAGGGCGCCGACATGGTGGGCACCTCCCTGGTGGAGACCGGCGTCGTGGACGGCGAGCGGTACCTGGACGCCGTGCGGACGCTCGCCAAGACGCACGGCGCGACGCGCTACTTCGCCCACCGCAGGGAGAGCGCCGAGAAACTGCACCGGCTGGCCGTGGACACGGGCCTGGAGGTGGTCCGCCCCGACCTGCCCCTGGAACTGATAGCCCGCCGCGGCCCGATCGGCCGGACCGTCCTCAGCTTCCCGTCGACCGTGGTCCACACCCTGCCGCTGGCGCTCGCCGGCACCGAGGTCCGGGTCGCCGTGTGTGACATCGACCCCGCCTGGCTGACCCAGGGCGCGTCCCCGCGGGCCCGCGGCTTCCTCAAGGGCGTCACGGGCACGGCCCGGGGCGTGGACCGGCTGGCGGCGGTCAGCGCGGGCTGAGCCGCCCGACGGCCCTCCCCGCTGGGGCGGCGGTGTCCAATGGGTGAACATCGCCGGGATGGGGCGCGCGGGGCGTGGTACCTGTGGAAAGAAGTGGGTGACTCTCCGTCGCGATCATCAGCCAAGCCGTGAGAAAGCCGGGCAGTTTACCCGCGTCACTCGACAGCTATGCGTCGGCCGGTCAAGTTTTCTTCCCGAACGGGTTGAAGTTTTGTTGATCGCGGGTCGGTCGACCTCCCCGGCGTCCTACCCTTCAGAGGGTGAAGCAACTGATGTCTCCAGAGTCCGAGGCCGACCTCCCCGCGGGAGCCGTGCTTCCCGGTGCCCTCCCCGAGGCGCTGCGTGCCGAGCTCGTGGCGTTCCGGCGCGATCTGCACATGCACCCCGAGCTCGGCAACCAGGAGTTCCGTACCACCGCAGCGATCAAGGCACGGCTGGAGCAGGTCGGCCTCCGGCCGCGCGTGCTGCCCGGCGGGACCGGACTCGTGTGCGACATCGGCGAGGGGCTCGACCCGGGCCCCGGCATGCTCGCGCTGCGGGCCGACATCGACGGCCTGCCCATCCCGGACACGAAGAGTGAGTGCCCGTACCGGTCGACCGTGCCGGACCGGGCGCACGCCTGCGGGCACGACGTGCACACCACGGTGGTGCTGGGCACCGGTCTCGTGCTGGCCGGCCTGCACCGCGAAGGGCTGCTGCCGCGGCCGGTGCGGCTGGTCTTCCAGCCCGCCGAGGAGGTCCTGCCGGGCGGCGCCGGCGACGCCATCGCGGGCGGTGTCCTCGACGGGGTCGCCCGGATCGTCGCCGTGCACTGCGACCCCCGCCTGGACGCCGGGAAGATCGGTCTGCGGCACGGCGCGATCACCTCGGCCTGCGACCGCCTCGAAGTCGCCCTGGACGGCCCCGGCGGCCACACCGCCCGGCCGCACCTGACGACCGACCTGGTCACGGCCGCCGCCCGGGTCGCCGTCGACGTGCCCGCCCTCGTCGCGCGGCGCATCGACAGCCGCAGCGGGCTCGCCCTGACCTGGGGCCGCATCGAGTCCGGGCACGCCCCCAACGTCATCCCGCAGCACGCCGAGCTGTCCGGGACCGTGCGCTGCCTGGACCTGGAGGCCTGGCGGCAGGCGCCCGACCTGCTGGTCGCCGCGATCGACGAGGTCGCCAACCTGCACGGGGCCAAGTCGCAGATCGACTACGTCCGCGGCGTGCCGCCCGTGGTCAACGACCCCGACGTCGCCGACCTGCTGCGGGACGCCATGATCGCCCGGCGCGGCGTGCAGTCCGTCGAGGGGACCGAACAGAGCCTGGGCGGCGAGGACTTCTCCTGGTACCTGGAGCACGTGCCGGGCGCCATGGCGCGGCTCGGCGTGCGCACCCCCGGGGAGCGCCTGGTGCGCGACCTCCACCAGGGCGACTTCGACGCCGACGAGTCGGCGATCGGCGTGGGAGTGGAGCTGTTCACGGCCGCGGCGTTCCTCGACGCGTCCCAGTAGGCGCCGGTCGCGGGACCCTCCCGGCCGTCACCGGATGAGCCCGCTCCGGTTGCGGCCGGGACGGGGGCGGGAGAGCCTGACGAGCGTGCGGGGTCGAGCGGGCGCACGTTTGTCCCGGGCGCGCCCGTTGATTACGGTGGTTCACAAGGGCGTAACCAGCCATCGGCACGAATGCGTAACGGCCCGCCGGAACCCCGTTCCCAGAAGTGTCTACGCGCGTTAATCTGCGCCGAACTAGCACCCATGGCGGGGCTTGGAGAATGGGGTACTTCACAATGCGTCGGATATCCAAACTGACCCGCGTCGCGGTGGGGGTCGCGTCGCTCGCGCTGGCTGCCACGGCCTGCGGCGGAACCAGCAGTGACAGTGGCAGCGGCGGCGACGAGACCAAGGACGACAAGGGCCTCGCCATCGCGTACGACATCGGCGGCAAGGGCGACCAGTCCTTCAACGACGCGGCGTACGCGGGCCTGCAGAAGGCCCAGAAGGAGTTCGGCTACAAGACCGCCGACATCGAGCCCACCGAGGGCGAGACCGACGCCGACAAGGAGCAGCGCCTCGCGTCGCTCGCCAAGCAGGGCTACAACCCGGTCATCGGCGTCGGCTTCGCCTACGGTCCCGCCATGGAGGCCGTGGCCAAGAAGTACCCGAAGACGACCTTCGGCATCGTCGACTCCGTCGTCGAGGGCGAGAACGTCGCGTCCCTCGTCTTCGCCGAGGAGCAGGCCTCCTACCTCGCCGGTGTCGCCGCGGCCAAGGCCACCAAGACCAACACCGTGGGCTTCGTCGGCGGTGTGGACATCCCGCTGATCCACAAGTTCGAGGCCGGCTACAAGCAGGGCGTGCAGGACACCAGCGGCGGCAAGGTCAAGGTCGTCTCGCAGTACCTGACCCAGACGGCCGAGGAGGGCGGCTTCTCCAGCCCCGACAAGGGCAAGGCCGCCGCCGAGGGCCAGATCGAGAAGAAGGCCGACGTCGTCTACCAGGCGGCCGGCCTGTCCGGCCAGGGCGTGATCGAGGCCGCGGCCAAGGCGAAGGTCTGGGCGATCGGCGTCGACTCCGACCAGTACCAGCAGGCGGCGCTGTCGGCGTACAAGAGCCACATCCTCACCTCCGCCCTCAAGGACGTCGGCGGCGCGGTCTACGCGCTCGCCAAGTCCGTGGAGGACGGCAAGCCGCTGACCGGCACGCAGACCTTCGACCTGAAGAAGAACGGCGTCGGCCTGTCCGAGAGCAACCCCGAGTTCGCCAAGATCGAGGGCCTCACGGACGCGGTCGCCAAGGCGAAGAAGGGCATCATCGACGGCTCGATCAAGGTGAAGACCGAGTAGAGCAGCACCTGATCAACCCGACGGAGCGGGCGGACGCCGAACGGCGCCGCCCGCTTCGCGTACGCCCGCGGCTGTCACCCAAAGCCACCCCTCGTTTGCGTTCGGCAACGCCCCCGACTCGCTCGCCCCCACCCAGGCCACGGCCGCATAACAAGGTGGACAGAAGGGGTTTTCAGGTAGGTCTACGCGCGTTAATCTGCGGCGGAAGCCAGCGCCGCAGCCGAATCGTCCCGGCGCTTGTACGACAGGAGCACCACACCATGCGCCGGATGTCCCGGATCACGGTCGCAGGCGCAGCGACCGCCTCCCTGGCCCTCGCACTGTCCGCCTGCGGCTCCACCTCCACCTCCGCCGGTTCATCGGCGGCGAAGGGCGACAAGGGCCTGGCCATCGCGTACGACGTGGGCGGCAAGGGCGACCAGTCCTTCAACGACGCCGCGTACGCGGGTCTGGAGCGGGCGGCGAAGGAGTTCGGTTACCAGACGGCGGACATCGAGCCCACCGAGGGCGAGACCGACGCCGACAAGCAGCAGCGCCTGGAGTCGCTGGCCAGGCAGGGCCACAACCCGGTGATCGGGGTGGGCTACGCCTACGCCGCCGCGATCAAGGGCGCGGCGGAGAAGCTCCCCGGCACCACCTTCGGCATCGTGGACGACTCCACCGTCCGGGCGAAGAACGTCGCCGACCTCGTGTTCTCCGAGGAGGAGGCCTCGTACCTGGCCGGCGTGGCCGCCGCCAAGTCCACGAAGACCGGCGTCGTGGGCTTCGTCGGCGGTGTGGACATCCCGCTGATCCACAAGTTCCGGGCGGGCTTCGCGCAGGGCGTCAAGGACACCGACCCCAAGGCCAGGGTGCTTTCGCAGTACCTCACGCAGACGGCCGAGGAGGGCGGCTTCTCCAGCCCCGACAAGGGCAGGGCCGCCGCCGAGGGCCAGATAGAGAAGAAGGCCGACGTGGTGTACGCCGCGGCCGGTCTGTCCGGCCAGGGCGTGATCGAGGCCGCCGCCGCCAACAAGGTGTGGGCGATCGGCGTCGACTCCGACCAGTACCGGCAGGAAGCCCTCGCCGAGTTCAGGGACGCGATCCTCACCTCGGCGATGAAGGACGTCGCCAGGGCGGTCCACAACCTGGCGAAGTCGGTCGAGGACGGCAGGCCCCAGACCGGTATCGTCAGGGGCGATCTGAAGACCGGCGAGGTCGGCCTCTCCGACTCCCACCCCGGGTTCAAGGAGAACGCCGAACTCCAGAAGGCGGTCGCAGACGCCAAGAAGAAGATCATCAGCGGCGAGATCAAGGTCAAGAGCAGCTGACATCACGACTCCGAGCAGCGTGTAACCCCGGGGTTACGTCCGCTCAACGGGGTACGGGGAGGCTCACCCTCCTGTGCCCCGTTGTCCCGGTCGTCACCCCATTCGATGCCGTAGGGGCGCTACGCGCGTAGACGACCCCCGTCCCCAGGAGAGTGCGCCATCAACGCGTCCAGCAGCCCTCCGGCCGGAGCGGCGGCAGGTGGTACGACCGCCGTCGAGCTCGCCGGGATCACCAAGCGATTCCCCGGCGTCGTGGCCAACCACGACATCCACCTCACCGTCCGCAAGGGCACCGTCCACGCCCTCGTCGGCGAGAACGGCGCCGGCAAGTCGACGCTGATGAAGATCCTCTACGGCATGCAGAAACCGGACGAGGGCACCATCACCGTCGACGGCGAGCAGGTCTCCTTCTCGTCCCCGGCCGACGCCATCTCCCGCGGCATCGGCATGGTGCACCAGCACTTCATGCTCGCCGACAACCTCACCGTGCTCGAGAACGTCGTCCTCGGCAGCGAGAAGCTCCACGGCATCGGGGCCCGCGCCCGCCGCCGCATCAAGGAGATCTCCGAGCGCTACGGCCTCGACGTGCGCCCCGACGCCCTCGTGGAGGAACTCGGCGTCGCCGCCCGTCAGCGCGTGGAGATCCTCAAGGTCCTCTACCGCGGCGCCCGCACGCTCATCCTCGACGAGCCGACCGCCGTGCTCGTCCCGCAGGAGGTCGACGCGCTCTTCGCCAACCTGCGCGAACTGCGCTCCGAGGGCCTGTCGGTCATCTTCATCTCGCACAAGCTCGGCGAGGTCCTCTCCGTCGCCGACGACATCACCGTCATCCGGCGCGGCACGACCGTCGGCACGGCCGTACCCGCCGAGACGACGCCCCGTCAGCTCGCCGAGATGATGGTCGGCAGCGAGCTGCCCACACCGGAGACCGCCGAGTCGACGGTGACCGACCGGCCCGTCATCACCGTCGAGAAGCTGCGCCTCGAGGCGCCCGGCGGCAAGGCCCTGCTGGACGACATCACCTTCACCATCCACGCCGGCGAGGTCCTGGGCATCGCCGGCGTCGAGGGCAACGGCCAGACCGAACTGGTCGACGCGCTCATCGGCCTGCGGGCCGCCGACTCCGGCACCATCCGGCTGGCCGGCGACGAGATCACCGCCTGGCCCACCCGCAGGCGCCGCGAGGAGGGCATCGGCTACATCCCCGAGGACCGCCACCGCCACGGCCTGCTGCTGGAGGCGCCCCTGTGGGAGAACCGCATCCTCGGTCACGTCACCGAGAAGCCCAACGCCAAGGGCATCTGGATCGACCCGAAGGCCGCCCAGGAGGACACCCGCCGGATCGTCACCACGTACGACGTCCGCACCCCCGGCATCGACGTCACCGCCGCATCCCTGTCCGGCGGCAACCAGCAGAAGCTGATCGTCGGCCGTGAGATGAGCCACAAGCCGCGCTTCCTCATCGCCGCGCACCCCACCCGCGGTGTGGACGTCGGCGCGCAGGCCGCGATCTGGGACCACATCCGCGCGGCCCGCCGCGAAGGCCTGGCCGTGCTGCTGATCTCCGCCGACCTCGACGAGCTGATCGGCCTGTCCGACACCCTCCGCGTGATCTACAACGGCAAGCTGGTCGCCGACGCCGACCCGGCCGCCATCACGCCCGAGGAACTCGGCTCGGCGATGACCGGTGCCGCCACCGGACACCTGGAACACGAAGAGACCCCCGAGACACCGGAGACCTCCCAGGCCCGCACGTCTCCCGAGTCTCCGGAAGACGAGGCCCGCTGATGAAGAAGTTCGACAAGGAGCGCGTGCTCCTCGCGGTGGCCGGCCCGGTCATCGCGCTCGCCGTGGCCTTCGTCCTGAGCGCGATCGTGCTGATCGCCTCGGGCAAGAACCCCGTCGAGCCGTTCGCCCTGATGTTCGAGCAGGCGTCGTTCTCCGACATCCAGGTCCTGATCGTCAACCAGGCCTCGATGTACTACATCGCGGCGCTCGCGGTCGCCATCGGCTTCCGCATGAACCTGTTCAACATCGGTGTCGACGGCCAGTACCAGCTCGCCGCCATGGCGGCCGCGATCGTCGGCGCCCACGCCGACCTGCCCGCCGTCGTGCAGATCCCGCTGCTGCTCCTCACCGCCGTGTGCACCGGCGCCTTCTGGGCCGGCATCGCCGGCCTGCTGAAGGTCACCCGCGGCGTCAGCGAGGTCGTCGCCACGATCATGCTCAACGCGATCGCCACCTCCGTCATCGCCTACCTGTGGCTGCCGGACGTCTTCGGCGTGAAGGTCGGCAACAACAACACCACCGGCGAGATGCACGAGTCCGGCTGGGTGCCCGGCATCGACATGGGCGCGGCCGGCGAGATCTACGGCCTGGTCCTCCTCGCGGTCGTCCTCGGCATCGGCTACTGGGTCGTCCTCAACCGCACCCGCTTCGGCTTCGACCTGCGCGCCTCGGGCGCCTCGGAGACCGCCGCGGCGGCCAGCGGCGTGGACCCCCGGCGCATGGTGCTCACCGCCATGCTGATCTCCGGCGCCATCGCCGGTCTCGCGGGCCTGCCCATCCTGATGGGCGACACCCACACCTTCAGCCTCAACTTCCCCACCGGTATCGGCTTCCTCGGCATCGGCATCGCCCTGCTCGGCCGCAACAGCCCGGTCGGCATCGCGTTCGCCGCCCTGCTGTGGGCCTGGCTCGACAAGGCCTCGCCCGAACTCGACTTCCACGGCTACGACAAGGAGATCGCGGTCATCATGCAGGGCCTGATCGTGCTCTCGGTCGTCGTCTCCTACGAGGCCGTCCGCGAGTGGGGCCTGCGCCGCCAGCAGCGCCGGGTCGGCGCCGAACTGGCCGCCGGTCACGTCCTCGGCGCCACCGACAACACCCAGAAGGAGGTGGCTGGCCGATGACCACGTCCCCGACCTCGGCGACCGATGTCAACCAGCCCTCGCTGCAGCCCGCGGCGCCGTCCGGCCGCCGCCTGTCGCTGCCCGTCCTGCTGCTGATCATCGCCGGAGCCCTGGCGCTGACCTCGATCGTCCGCATCATCACCGGCGCGGACGGCATCACCAACGTCAGCCAGATGTCCACCGCGCTCCAGCTCGCCGTGCCCATCGGCCTCGCCGGCCTCGGCGGCCTGTGGGCCGAGCGCGCGGGCGTCGTCAACATCGGCCTCGAAGGCATGATGATCCTCGGCACCTGGTTCGGTGCCTGGGCCGGCTTCCAGTGGGGCCCCTGGACCGGCGTGCTCGTCGGCATCGCCGGCGGCGCGATCGGCGGCCTGCTGCACGCCCTCGTCACCGTCACCTTCAACGTCAACCACATCGTCTCCGGCGTGGCCATCAACATCCTCGCCCTCGGCGCCACCCGCTACCTGGCCCCCCTCGCCTTCGTCGGCCACCAGGGCGGTTCCGCCAAGCAGTCCCCGGCGGTGGAGTCCCTCGGCCACTTCACCGTCCCCGGGCTCTCGGACGCGCTGCGCGACCTCAACGCCAAGGGCTGGTTCCTGGTCTCCGACATCGCCGGCCTGCTCGGCGGCCTGGTCACCAACGTCTCCTGGCTGACCCTGGTCGCGGTCGCGCTCGTGCCCGCCAGCTGGTGGATCCTGTGGCGCACCGCCTTCGGCCTGCGGCTGCGCTCCTGCGGCGAGAACCCGGTCGCGGCCGAGTCCCTCGGCGTCAACGTCTACAAGTACAAGTACCTCGCCGTGATCATCTCCGGCGGACTGGCCGGCCTCGGCGGCGCCTTCCTCTCCCTCGTCGCCAACCCCTTCTACCTGGAGGGCCAGGTCAGCGGACGCGGCTTCATCGGCCTCGCCGCGATGATCTTCGGCAACTGGATGCCGGGCGGCCTCGCCATCGGCGCCGGCCTGTTCGGCTACACCGACAGCCTCAACCTGCGCGGCGGCTCCGCCAACGTGCACGCCCTGCTGCTGCTCGGCGCGATCCTGCTGGTCGTCGGCGCGATCTGGCTGCTGATCCGCAAGAAGTACGTCCAGGCCGCCATCACCGCGGTCGTCGGCGCCCTGGTGTTCGCCTGGTACGCCGGCACCAACGAGGTCCCCAACCAGGTCGTCTCCGCCACGCCGTACGTCATCACGCTGGTCGTGCTCGCGCTGTCCGCGCAGCGCCTGCGGATGCCGAGGGCGAACGGCATGCCGTACCGGAAGGGGCAGGGCAAGTGACCGACGTCGACTGGGCGGGCCTGCGGGCCGCCGCCCGGGACGCCATGTCCCGCGCGTACGCCCCGTACTCGGGCTACCCGGTCGGCGCCGCCGCCCTGGCCGACGACGGCCGCACGGTGACCGGCTGCAACGTCGAGAACGCCTCCTACGGCATCGGCCTGTGCGCCGAGTGCGGGCTGGTCTCGGAGCTGGTCCGCACCGGCGGCGGCCGACTGACGCACTTCACCTGCGTCGACGGCCGCGGCGAGGTCCTCGTCCCGTGCGGCCGCTGCCGCCAGCTGCTGTACGAGTTCGGCGGCGCGGACCTGCTGCTGGAGACCCCGGAGGGCATCCTGCCGCTGTCCCGGATGCTGCCGCAGGCCTTCGGGCCCGACCACCTCGCCGAGTAGCGCAACGGCGGCCCCTCCGAGCCGGTCAGGCGCCCGGAGGGGCCGCACCCCTTTTCGTACCCCGGAAGGAAGTCATGGCCATGGACGCCATCTCCGTCATCCGCGCCAAGCGGGACCGCGGCGAGCTCAGCGACGAGCAGATCGACTGGGTCATCGACGCCTACACCCGCGGGGAGGTGGCCGACGAGCAGATGTCGGCCCTCGCCATGGCCATCCTGCTCAACGGCATGAACCGCCGGGAGATCGCCCGCTGGACCGCGGCGATGATCGCCTCCGGCGAGCGCATGGACTTCTCCTCGCTGTCCCGGCCGACCGCCGACAAGCACTCGACGGGCGGCGTCGGCGACAAGATCACCCTGCCGCTGGCCCCGCTCGTCGCGGCCTGCGGCGCGGCCGTCCCGCAGCTGTCGGGCCGCGGCCTCGGCCACACCGGCGGCACGCTGGACAAGCTCGAGTCCGTCCCGGGCTGGCGCGCGCTGCTGTCCAACGAGGAGATGCTGAGCGTCCTGGACGGCGTGGGCGCGGTGATCTGCGCGGCGGGCGACGGCCTCGCCCCCGCCGACAAGAAGCTGTACGCCCTCAGGGACGTCACCGGCACGGTCGAAGCGATCCCGCTGATCGCCTCCTCCATCATGTCGAAGAAGATCGCGGAGGGCACCGGCTCCCTCGTCCTGGACGTCAAGGTCGGCACCGGCGCCTTCATGAAGACCCTGGAGGACGCCCGCGAACTGGCCTCCACCATGGTCGGCCTGGGCACCGACCACGGCGTGAACACGGTGGCGCTGCTGACGGACATGTCCACGCCGCTGGGCCTGACCGCGGGCAACGCCCTGGAGGTCCGCGAGTCGGTGGAGGTCCTGGCCGGCGGCGGCCCCGCCGACGTGGTCGAGCTGACCCTCGCCCTGGCCCGCGAAATGCTGGACGCGGCGGGAGTGAAGGACGCCGACCCGGCCAGGGCCCTGGCCGACGGCTCGGCGATGGACGTCTGGCGCCGCATGATCGCGGCCCAGGGCGGCGACCCGGACGCGCCCCTGCCGACGTCGAAGGAACAGCACGTCGTCAAGGCGGGCGCCTCCGGCGTCCTGACCCGCCTCGACGCCTACGACATCGGCATCGCCGCCTGGCGCCTCGGTGCGGGCCGCGCCCGCAAGGAGGACCCGGTGCAGGCGGCGGCCGGTGTCGAACTGCACGCCAAGCCGGGCGACACGGTGACCGAGGGCCGGCCGCTCCTGACCCTGCACACGGACACCCCCGAGCGTTTCGACTACGCGCTGGAGGCGCTCGAGGGCTCGTACGACATCGCCGCACCGGGCACGGAGTTCACGGCGTCGCCGGTCGTACTGGAGCGCATCGCCTGAGCCGCGCGCGGAGGGCGGCGCCGCGGAGCCGGTGAGGGGTGTGCTTCACCCCAGCAGCGTCGCCACGACCACCAGGACCGGTACCGAGGCCGCCGTCGACAGCAGGATCGCGTCGCGGGCCAGCGTTTCCGCGACGCGGTGGCGGACGGCGTACGTGTAGATGTTCTGCGCGGCGGGGAGCGCCGAGGTGACCACCACGTCGAGCAGGGCCGCGCCGTGCAGGCCGAACGCGTGGGCCGCCAGGGCCCAGGCGGCAAGGGGCTGGCCGACCGCCTTCAGGGCGACCGACAGGAGCACGGGTCCGCGGTCGGCGCCCCGGCCGGGTGCGGTGCTGCCGTGCAGGGAGATCCCGAAGGCCAGGAGCACCGCCGGGACGGACATGTTGCCGATCAGGGTCAGCGGGTCCATCACCGGACCCGGTATCTCCACGCCGGTCGCCGAGACCACCACACCGGCCAGCGACGCGACGGCTATCGGGTTGCCGAGCGGGGTGAGCAACCGGCGCCACAGCGGGCCCTCGCCGCCCCTGCCCGACAGGTCCAGCACCGTGAGCGCGACGGGCGTCACGACGATCAGCTGGAACAGCAGCACGGGCGCCACGAGGGACGCGTCGCCGAGCACGTACACGGCGATCGGGATGCCGAGGTTGCCGGAGTTGACGTAGCTGGAGCACAGCGCGCCGATGGTGGTGCGGCCCACGCCCCAGCCGCGTACGGCACCGACCGCGACGAACACGCCCGCCGCCGCTGCCGTGCTGATCGCCGTCACCAGCAGCCGGCTGGAGAAGATCACCGACAGGTCCGCCCCGGCGAGCATCGTGAACAGCAGCGCGGGGGACGCCACGTGGAAGGCGAGCTTCGTCAGCACCTCGTGGCCGTGGACGCCGAGATATCCCCGCCGCCCGATGGCGAGGCCGACACCGATCACGACGGCGATGACCGCGAACCCGCTCAGCACGCCCTGCACGGCGCCCCCTCGGCGGGGAGCGGGGTGACGCGGCCTGACGCGGACGGACATGATCTATGGGCCATACACCCAACCCTCCGGGCAACCCCGGACACGGGTCAATGTGATCCTCACGGCGGGGGCGGGCAGGTGAGACGACGGGCTGGGCCGGCAGCGGACGGCCGGGGCGGGACCGACGCGCACGGCGGCCGGGGACGGAGGCGCGGGGCCGACCGGGCGCGATGAGTTACGGGTGCGGCGCCGGTCTACGGTACGTGGACGCCATGACACCCCCCGTACTCGTGCTGCCCGGCCCCGTCTCCCGGACGGAGCTGCCCCGGCTGTGTGCCGAGGTGCGCGCGCGGCTGGAGGACACCGGGGCCGGTGTCGTGGTCTGCGACGTCGGCGGGCTCGGTCCGCCGGGGCTCGCCCACGTCGACCTGCTGGCGCGGCTCCAGCTCGCCGCCCGGCGGGCCGGCGGGCGGATCAGGCTGCGCTCTCCCGACCCCGCGCTACCGGCTCTCCTCCAGCTCGTCGGCCTCTCCTTCGAGGTGGAGGGGCAGCCCGAACAGCGGGAACCACCGCTGGGTGTCGAGGAAGCAGTGGAAACCGGTGATCCGCCCGTCTGAGATCTCCAGCACCTGGACCGCCCACGGCGCGAAGCCGCCCTTGTCCGGGTCCGGCTTGTACTGCGCGAAGCCCGGCAGGCCGTTGACCTCCACGGGCAGCAGCCGCGACCCGGCGCAGGGGGCGCCCATCGTCGTCATGAAACCGGTGATGTCCGCCGGGCCGGTCAGCCACAGGTCGAACGGCGGCATCGTCATGACCGCGTCCTCGTGCAGCAGCGCCGTCAGCGCCGTCATGTCGTAGCCCTCGAAGGCGGCGACATAGCGCTCCAGGAGCTTGCGCTGCTCGTCGTCGAGCGGGTCGGACACGGCCGCGTCGGCGCCCTGGTCGCGCTCCCGCTCGGCGAGCGTGGCGCGGGCGCGCTGGAGGGCGCTGTTGACCGACGCGACCGTCGTGCCGAGCAGCTCGGCCACCTCGCTCGCCCGCCAGGCCAGCACCTCGCGCAGGATCAGCACGGCCCGCTGCTTGGGCGGCAGCTGCTGGAGGGCGGCCATGAAGGCGAGCCGGACGGACTCCTTGGCGACCGTGGCCTCCGCCGGGTCCTCGACCGTGGGCAGCACGCGCGCGTCGGGCATGGGTTCCAGCCAGGTGTGGTCGGGGCGGGGGGTGAGGGCGGCCCGGGCGAGCGGCGACGCCTCGGTGAGGTCCATGGGCCTGGCGCGCTTGTTGCCCGCGCTCAGCATGTCCAGGCACACGTTCGTCGCGATGCGGTAGAGCCAGGAGCGCAGGCTGGAGCGGCCCTCGAACGTGTCGTAGCTCCGCCAGGCCCGCACCAGGGTGTCCTGCACCGCGTCCTCGGCCTCGAAGGACGAGCCGAGCATGCGGTAGCAGTACCCGGTGAGTTCGGTCCGGTGTTGTTCCAGCGCCACGTCGAGCTCTGGTGTCGCCGTGCTGTTCGTCATGGTCCACCCACCCCTGGCCGTTCTGTCGCGTCTTCGCGCCCAGCACTTCGGAAGCTACCGCAGGGCACTGACAACGGCCTCCGCTCCGCAGAAAGCGCCTGGTCAGGGGCGGGGAGGCCGACACGGCCCGCCCGGATCAGACCTGGCCGGCACGGCACGCACAGCCGGATCAGGCGCGGCAGGCAGGGCACGCCCGGTTCGGGCACGGCAGGCAGGGCACGCCCGATCCGGACGCGGTCGGCCAGGTCGGCCCGGCAGGCCCGGTCCGCGCGCGGGCGCGGGCGGCACAGTACGTCCCATCCCTGCGCCGGCCTGCGCCGGTCCGCGCCGAGAGCGGCGGACTCAGGCGGCCGTCGCCAGCCGGCTCCGCAGCCGCGCCGCCCGCGTCCCGCACACCGTGATCGCCACGACGCCGAGCACCGCCAGCAGGCCGACGCCGACCGTCCCGGCCCAGCCGCCGCCGTGGAAGGCCACCGCGCCGGCCGTGCTGCCCGCGCTGGAGCCGACGTAGTACGCCGACTGGTACAGCGCCGACGCCTGGGCGCGGCCGTGGGTGGCCGTCTTGCTGACCGCCGACGACGCCACCGCGTGGCCCGCGAAGAAGCCGGCCGTGATGAGCACCAGCCCCGCCAGGACCAGCGGCAGCGAGTCCGCCAGGGACAGCAGCAGACCCGCCGCCGTGGTGCCGCCCGCCGCGTACAGCGCGCCCCGGCGGCCCAGGCGGCCCACCAGGCGTCCCGCGGTCGAGGCCGACACCGTGCCGACCAGGTACACCAGGAAGATCGAGCCGACGATGCCCTGCCCCAGCCCGAACGGGGCCCCGGTCAGGCGGTAGCCGATCACCGTGTAGACGCCGCCGAACACCGTCATGAACAGGGCGCCGATCGCGTACAGGCGGCGCAGCAGCGGGTTCGACAGGTGCCCGCGGACCGTGCGGGCCAGCACGCGCGGGCGCGGCGAGCCCGGCCGGAAGTGCCGCGGGGCGGGCAGCAGCACGCGGAAGGCCACCGCGCACACCACCGCGACGGCGCCGATCACGCCGAGGGCGACCCGCCAGCCCCACTCCTGCGCCACCCAGCCGGTGACGACCCGGCCGCTCATCCCGCCGACGCTGTTGCCGGCCACGAACAGGCCGATGGCGGTGACCAGGGCCTTCGGCGTGACCTCCTCCGCGAGGTACGCGGTCGCCGACGCCGGCAGCCCGGCCAGCGCCGCGCCCTGCACCGCCCGCAGCGCCACCAGCGCGGTGAGCGAGGGCGCGAACGGCACCAGCAGCCCGACGGTCACCGCGACCGCGAGGGACGCCGTCATGACCGTACGCCGTCCGTACCGCTCGGACAGGGCGCTCATCGGCAGGACGAACACCGCGAGGCCGCCCGTGGCCGCCGCCACCGTCCAGCTCGCGTCGCTCGCGCTCACGCCGAACCCGCCGGAGATCAGCGGCAGCAGCGCCTGGGTGGAGTACAGCAGGGCGAAGGTCGCCACGCCCGCCAGGAAGAGGGCGAGGCTCATCCGGCGGTAGCCGGGCCCGCCGGGGGTCACACGGGAATCGGACGAGGGGGAGGAGGGGACGGAAGGCACGGCGCCCACGGTGGTGGACGCCCCGGTACTGGCGGGAGTCATGCATCGAACGTACGAAGCCCTCCACTGATCCGTCCAATGCATGAATTGGTCATAATCGTTCCCATGGTGCATCAGCAGAGGTCACGGCCCCGCCTGTCACAGTCCAGTGACACAGAAGACACGACGGACATGTCGCGGCTGCTGGCGCCGCGCCTCGCCTACTTCGCGGGCGTGGCCCGCACCGAGCACGTCACGCGTGCCGCCCGCCAGATGCAGGTCCCGCAGTCCACGCTGTCGCGCGCCATGGTCCGCCTGGAACAGGACCTGGGCGTCGACCTGTTCGCCCGCCGCGGCCGCACCGTCTCCCTGACGCCCGCCGGACGCACCTTCCTCACCTCCGTCGAGCGGGCCCTCGCCGAGATCGAACGCGCCGCCGAGAAGGTCCGCGCCGACGCCGACCCCACCACCGGCAAGGTCGCGTTCGGCTTCCTGCACACCATGGGCGCCGAAACGGTCCCCGGCCTCATCCACGCCTTCCGCGCCGACCACCCCCGCGTCCGCTTCAGCCTCGTCCAGAACTACGGCGAGGCGATGCTGGAGCGCCTGCGCGCGGGCGAACTCGACCTGTGCCTGACCTCCCCGGTCCCGGACGCCCCCGACCTCGTCGCCCGCCGCCTGGACGAGCAGAAGCTGCGCCTGGTCGTCCCCGCGGACCACCGCCTCGCCTCCCGCAGGCGCGTCCGGCTCGCGGAGGCCGCCGAGGAGGCCTTCGTGACCCTGGAGCCCGGCTACGGCCTGCGCCGCATCACCGACGACCTCTGCAAGGAGGCGGGCTTCACACCCCGGGTGGCCTTCGAGGGCGAGGAGGCGGAAACCCTGCGCGGCCTGGTGGCGGCCGGCCTGGGCGTCGCCCTCCTGCCCCCACCGGCCGTGCCCCGCCCGGGAGTTGCCGAACTGACGGTCACGGCCCCGCGGGCGGCACGGGAGATCGGCGTGGCCTGGCTGGACGGCCACCCGGACACGCCCCCGGTGGCGGCGTTCAAGAAGTTCCTCCTGTCCAGGAGGGGCAACCTGCTGCCGGACTAGGGGACCACGCCACCGGGCGGCGCGGCAGGCGGCGGCCGGCCCGCACCCGCGGACCGCACGGGCCTACCGCCGCAGCGTCGACCCGAACCCCACGGCCAGCGGCATCCGCAGCCCCAGCGGCGGCGGAGCCGCCAGCGCGTCCTCGACCGGCCGGGAGAACGGCCGCCCGAACAGCGCCCCCATCACGAAGTCCTCGGCCAGCGCCAGCACTTCGTCCCGGTACTGGTGCAGCCCGTGCCGGTCGGAGTGCGCCTCGAACCGGCACACGTCCCGGTTGGCCTTCTTCGCCCGCGCCGCCAGCCGGAACGACAACTCCGGGTCGATGCGCTCGTCGTTCGTGCCGTGCACGATCAGCACCCGCCGCCCCACGAGCTGCTTCACCGGCTCGGCGGGCGCGGCCACGTCCTCGTCCGGCAGCCACGGCGCCATCGCCAGCACGGACGTGACCGCCTCGTGCCCGCCCGCGCGCAGCGCGGCCCGCCCGCCCATGTCCACGCCGGCCAGGCACACGGGGACGTCCCCGTAGCGCCGTACGGCCTCGTCGGCGGCCCACTCCGCGTCGCTCGCCAGATGCGCCGAACTGCCGTTCCAGCCGCGGTAGCGGTAGTGCACCACGTGCGCGGCGAGGCCCTCCTCCCGGCCCGCGCGGGCCAGGCGGCGCCCCAGCGCGCGTACGGACGCGGTGGCCAGGAGCGGGGACGGCCTGCGGCTGGAGACCTCGTCGCCGCCCGGGAGCAGCAGCACCACCCCGCCCACCGCCGTCGGCTCCGGGCCAAGTGCCCTTCCCAGCCGGGCCCTGCGAACCGGCGTCACTTGCTGTGCCATGACAGAACAGTGTCAGAAGACGGCGTGTACGCCACCGGTCCGCCCGGTCACTGTTACGTATCGACGGACTTCGTACACCTTCCCACCCCGCGCGATCTACGCGCGTAGGAGGTAGAGTGCGCGAATGACGAGCCAGACCACCGCGAAGACCCCGACACCGGACCAGATCCGCCGGGCACCCAAGGTTCTGCTGCACGACCACCTCGACGGCGGGCTGCGCCCCGGCACGATCGTCGAACTCGCCCGCGCCACGGGCTACTCCCAGCTCCCCGAGACCGACCCCGAGGCGCTCGGCGTCTGGTTCAGGGAGGCCGCCGACTCCGGCTCCCTCGAACGGTACCTGGAGACCTTCTCGCACACCGTCGGCGTCATGCAGACCCGCGACGCCCTCGTCCGGGTCGCCGCCGAGTGCGCCGAGGACCTCGCCGAGGACGGCGTCGTCTACGCCGAGGTGCGCTACGCCCCCGAGCAGCACCTCGAAGGCGGCCTCGGCCTCGAAGAGGTCGTCGAGGCCGTCAACGAGGGCTTCAGGGAGGGCGAGCGGCGCGCGCGGGAGAACGGCCGCCGCATCCGCGTCGGCGCCCTGCTCACCGCGATGCGGCACGCCGCCCGTGCCCTGGAGATCGCCGAACTCGCCAACCGCTACCGCGACCTCGGCGTCGTCGGCTTCGACATCGCGGGCGCCGAGGCCGGCTACCCGCCCACCCGGCACCTCGACGCGTTCGAGTACCTCAAGCGGGAGAACAACCACTTCACCATCCACGCCGGCGAGGCCTTCGGGCTGCCGTCGATCTGGCAGGCCCTGCAGTGGTGCGGCGCCGACCGGCTCGGGCACGGCGTGCGGATCATCGACGACATCCAGGTGCACGCCGACGGCTCGGTGAAGCTCGGCCGGCTCGCGTCCTACGTCCGGGACAAGCGGATCCCGCTGGAGCTGTGCCCCAGCTCCAACCTCCAGACCGGGGCCGCCTCCTCGTACGCCGAGCACCCCATCGGGCTGCTGCGCCGGCTGCACTTCCGTGCCACGGTCAACACGGACAATCGCCTCATGTCCCACACCAGTATGTCGCGGGAATTCGAGCACCTTGTCGAGGCATTCGGCTACACACTCGACGACATGCAGTGGTTCTCCGTCAATGCGATGAAATCAGCGTTCATTCCTTTCGATGAACGACTGGCCATGATCAATGACGTGATCAAGCCGGGATACGCCGAACTGAAATCCGAATGGCTGTTCCAGCAGACCGCCTCCACCAGCGACCCTTCGGGATCGGGCGGCTGATCCGCGTCCTTTCCGGGATCGAAAGCGCGGACGGTTTTCACAGGCCGTCCGCATTTCGATGTTTGCGGCGGGCGGCGTCCCGTGTTTACGGTCGTGGACTACCGCTCCGTTCCCCGCAACCCCATTTCGAGGACGCACTTTCATGAAGCAGTCTGCTGCCAAGACCCTCGGTGTCGCCGCGCTCGGCGCCGCCTTCGCCGCCGCCGGCATGGGTGCGGCCAACGCCGCCCCGGCCGTTCCGGACGCGGGCCAGGCGCTGGGCACCGTCACCAAGACGCTGCCGGCGCAGGACCTCGCCCAGCCGGCGCCGGGCGTGGGCGAGACGCTGGCGCAGGGACAGGGCGCCGTCGGCACCGGCCTCGCCGCCGCCCGGCCGGTCGTCGAGCAGATCCTCACCGGCGGCCCGACCGAGCCGGTCGCGGGCCTCTTCGGCGGCCTGCCGGTCGGCCAGGCGCTGCCCGGCCAGGGCACGGGCCTCAACGGTCTGCCGCTCTAGCCCACGCCACCACCGTCACGCGCCGATGGGCGCACTCCCGGCTGCGGGGGTGCGCCCATCGGCGTACGTATCGGCAGGTCACCAGGCCGTGCGGGTCTTCTGCTCCGACGGCAGCAGGATCCACAGCGCGATGTACAGCACGAACTGCGGGCCGGGCAGCAGGCAGGACAGCAGGAAGACGACCCGCACGGTCGTCGGGGAGGTGTGGAAGCGGCGGGCCAGCGCGGCGCACACTCCACCGATCACGCGGCCTTCGGTCGGGCGGGCGGGGCGGTTCATCGCGGCTCCTTCGTGGTTGCGCACCCGGCGGTGCGTCGGGCGGCGGCTCCTGAACGGCCGCCTCCCATGACTTCCACAGTACGGAGACGAAAGGGATGAAGCATCGCTCTACGGTGCGATCCCGACCCTGGGAATCGTCGGGGTCCGACCCTGAGGCGCCTCGTCCTGCCGGACGGCGGTGACGCCGTACCGCTCCGCCCTGCGGCGGACCCACAGCCGCCCGGCGGGCACCACCGCCACATGTGCCAGCGCCACGCCCGTCGCGTTCAGCAGCAGCGAGTCGACGTCCACGACCTGCCCCGGCACCCCGGTCTGCAGCAGCTCGATGCCCAGCGACAGCAGGGCGCCCGCGGCGACCGTACGGGCCAGGGAACCCAGCGGCGACACGGCCACCCTGCCGTTCGCCATCGGCAGCAGGACACCGAGCGGCGCCAGCAGGGCCAGGCCCTCGCCGATCCGGCGGGCCGCCTCCGGCCAGCCGAGCGCCAGGTCCGCCCGGATCCCGGCGAAGGGCCGCAGATTGGCGGGCATCACCCAGGGGACGTCCAGGGGCCGCAGCGCGAACCAGGCGACGAACGCGAGGTGCGCGACGAGGAGGACACCTCCCGTCGCACGGATGCGGAGCTCGGCGCTGCCGCCGACGAATCCTTCACGCTGCACGCCCCCCTAGACGCGGCATCCGGCCGAATCGGTTCCGGCCCGCCACCCGGACGGCCATGAGGCCTCGGCCACACCTGCGTCCGGCACACCGTGAGACCAGGGCGACACGTGTTCGCCGGTACCGGCATGACCTCTCGGCCGTGCCTGCGTCCGGTACGGCCGTGGGGCTCGGGTCCGCCCCTCGTCGGGTACGGCCGTGAGGCGCGGGCGACACGTGCTCGCCGGTAGGGCCGTGAGGTCTCGGCCGCACCCCGTCCGTCACCGGTATGAGGCCCGGTCCACACGCTCGCCGGTACGGCCATGGCCCCGGCCGGACCCTCGTCCGGACGGCCTGAGCCCCCGACCGCACTCCCGCCCGGTACGGGCATGAGGCGGACCCGGCACCACCCCCTCCGGCATGGGCATGAGGCGCCCCCAGCCACCCGCGCCGCGCCCCCCGCGTCAGCCCTTCACGATCTCGCCCGACGGGGGTTCCGCGCTGCCCGGTCGCATCCGCACCTCGTCCGTGCACTCGTAGCGGCGTGGCCGCTCGGCGCCGGGGCCGCCCAGGATGACCGAGCCGTCGCCCTCGGCCGCGGCCGAGTCGGAGAACGTGCAGACGATCTGGGCGAGGGCGTACGACGTGAGGTCGCCGGGCGCGACGCTGATCCGCAGCGTGTCCTCCGGGTCCCCGGGGCGCGGCCCGGCCACCTTCATGCCGTCCCGCACGTCCGTGGTGTACCCGGCCTCCTTCTCGGCCCGCGACGGCGTCGCCGCGAGCTGGTCGAGCAGGCCCTGCGCCACCAGCACGCGCCGCTCGGAGTCCGCCGCGCCGTCCCGCACCCGCACGGCCCGGTCCACGGCCACCAGCGACGAGCCGCACAGCAGGAACACCTGCACCGCCATGCCGTGCGAACTCTGCGTCACGACGTCCGGCTCGGCCAGCGAACAGCGCGCCCGCGACGGCGCGGGACCGAAGTCCGTCGGCACCTCCGTGGCCCGGATGCCGCACCCGGCGAGTACCCCGGCGAGCAGGGGCAGCGCGAGCAGCCGGCGTACGTTCATCAGGCGTCCCCCTCAGGGCCCTCGCCCTTGCTCCCGTCGGGCCCGGCGGACCCGTGGCTCCCGCCGTTGCCGTCGCCGCCCGCCGGGTCCGCCGTGTCCCGGGGCAGCAGCAGCGTGAACACCGCGCCGCCCTCCGGGCAGTTCTCGGCGGTGATCTCGCCGCCGTGGATGTGCGCGTTCTCCCGGGCGATGGACAGGCCGAGGCCGCTGCCCTCGGAGCGCGGCCGGGACGCGCTCGCCTTGTAGAACCGGTCGAAGACGTGCGGCAGGACGTCCTCCGGAATGCCGGGCCCGTGGTCCCGTACGGCGATGACCACCGAGTCGTCCGCCTCCCGCACCGACACCCGCACCGGGGAACCGCCGTGCTTGAGGGCGTTGCCGATCAGGTTCGCCATGATCACGTCCAGGCGGCGGGGGTCCAGACGGGCCACGATGCCGCGCTCGGCGTCCAGCTCCACGGCGTCGAGCCACGCGCGCGCGTCGATGCACGCGGTGATCTGGTCGGCGACGTCGACGTCGTCCTGCACCAGCCGGGCCGTCCCCGCGTCGAAGCGGGTGACCTCCATCAGGTTCTCCACGAGGTCGTTCAGCCGCCGCGTCTCGCTGACCACCAGCCGCACCGCCGGCTCGATCATCGGGTCGACGCTGCCGCTCCCGGAGTCCAGCTCCTCCTCCAGCACCTCGGTCACCGCGGTGATCGCGGTCAGCGGGGTGCGCAGCTCGTGCGACATGTCCGCCACGAACCGCCGGGACGCCGACTCCCGCGCCGCCATGTCCTCGACCCGCTTCTCCAGGGCCTCCGCGGCGCTGTTGAACGTGCGGGACAGATCGGCCAGTTCGTCGGTGCCGGACACCTCCAGGCGGGTGTCCAGCCTGCCCTCGCCGAGCCGCCGCGCGGCCACCCCGAGCCGGTGCACCGGCTTCAGCACCGTCGTCGCCAGGGCCTGCGCGAGCAGCGCCGAACCGATCAGCGCGAGGGCCGTGGCGATGCCCAGCGACCAGGCCAGCGAGTTCAGGTCCTTCGCCTCCGGTTCGAGCGACTTGAGCATGTAGCCGGTCGCGTTCCCGCCGATCACCCGGGTCCCGGCCACCAGATACGGCGTGTCGTCCTCGACGACCCGCTGCCAGAACAGGTGGTAGGCGTGCTTGTTGGCCGACGTGACCCGCTGCTTCTTGTTCACGGCCTCGCGCAGCGACTTCGGCACGTCGTTCAGCGAGAAGCCGCTGAGCCCGCCCGAACTGCCGTACACCGTCCGGCCGTCGGCGTCCCGCGCGACGAGCAGCACGCCGAACCGCTCACTGCTGTTCGCCATCTGCCCCGCGGTGTGCTGTAGTTCGTCCTGCGTCGGCCGCTCCGGCAGCGCCCCCGCCCGGTTCTGCATCTCCTGCTGGAAGTCGCGCAGCACCGCGTCCTGGGTGCGGGTGAGCACCGCCTCCCGGTTCAGCCAGTACGCGATCGCCGACGCCGACACCGCCGCCGTCAGCGCCACCAGCGCGAACACCACCACCAGCCGCAGCCGCAGGCTGGTGAAGCGCAGCCGCGACCAGACTCCCTTCCGCGCCGCGGCCCAGCCGCGGAACCCCCCGTGTCGCTTCGTCACTGAGGCGGATCCAGGCGGTAGCCGACACCCCGCACGGTACGGATCAGCGTCGGGGACGACGGCACGTCCTCGACCTTGGCGCGCAGCCGCTGGACACAGGCGTCCACCAGCCGCGAGTCACCGAGGTAGTCGTGCTCCCACACCAGGCGCAGCAACTGCTGCCGCGACAGCGCCTGACCCGGCCGCCGGCTCAGCTCCAGCAGCAGCCGCAGCTCGGTCGGCGTGAGCTGCAGATCCTCGCCGTTCTTCGTGACGGTCATCGCGGAGCGGTCGATGACGAGGCTGCCGAACGTCGCCGAGTCGCTCGACTCCCGCTCGCCGCGCCGCAGCACGGCCCGGATCCGGGCGTCCAGCACCCGGCCCTGCACCGGCTTGACGACGTAGTCGTCCGCACCGGACTCCAGACCGACGACCACGTCGATGTCGTCGCTGCGCGCGGTCAGCAGGATGATCGGCAGCTGGTCCGTGCGCCGGATGCGGCGGCACACCTCGAAACCGTCGATGCCGGGCAGCATGACGTCCAGCACGATCAGATCCGGCCGCTGCTCGCGCAGCAGCTTCAGACCGTCCTCACCGCTCGCAGCGGTCGCCACCCGGTGTCCCTGGCGCGTCAGTGAGAGCTCCAGGGCCGTACGGATGGCGTCGTCGTCCTCGATCAGCAACAGGGAAGGCACGGGGCTCATTCTGGCCCATGGCGGGCTGGGGTTTCGACTCCTGGAGCGCTCCCACACATTTACCGCAACCGACCAACGCCCGTCGTACGTCTGCGTAGCCGGGGGGCGCCCCAGAGTGATCGGATCCGCCCGCGCGCCGCCCCTCCCCGTGCCCCTCTCCCGCGAGGGACCCCTGTGACAGGTCTGTGACAGTCGGCGGACACCGCCATGAAGTGACGGCGGCAAGCTTTTCGACACAGCACCACAGCACCACCAGCAGGCCGAAGACCGGAAGTCCACGACGGGGGGCGCGAGATGAACACGCTGCACGGCATCAGCACCAGCGCAGTGATCACGCGTCTGCACGACGTGCACCGGAACACCGAGAAGTCCGGGGCCGACGGGGGGCCCTCCCGCGCGAGCGCGTTCGAGCGCGGGGGGCGGGGGTGCGCCCGCGGCACCGGGCGTCAGCACACCGTGATCATGGCGGTGGTCGACGCGCCCACGGGGGGGACGCACGGCAAGGACGCGTACGGGGGGGAACCGGGGGAGCGCCGCTCCCTGACGGAGGCGGAGTTCACCGCCTACGTCCAGGAGCGCCGCGCCTCCCTGTACGCCACCGCGTACCACCTGACCGGTGACCGCTTCGAGGCCGAGGACCTGCTGCAGAGCGCGCTGTTCTCGACGTACAGGGCCTGGGACCGCATCAGCGACAAGGCGGCGGTCGGCGGCTACCTCCGCCGGACCATGACCAACCTGCACATCAGCGCCTGGCGGCGCCGCAAGCTCAACGAGTACCCGACCGAGGAACTGCCGGAGACCGCCGGCGACACGGACGCGATGCGCGGCACCGAACTGCGCGCGGTCCTGTGGCAGGCGCTGGCCCGGCTGCCCGAGCTCCAGCGCACCATGCTGGTCCTGCGCTACTACGAGGGCCGCACGGACCCGGAGATCGCGGACATCCTCGGCATCAGTGTCGGCACGGTGAAGTCCAGCATCTGGCGGTCCCTCCGCCGGCTGCGCGAGGACGAGGTCCTCAGCTTCGGCCGTGACGAGGAGAACGCCTTCGGCGAGTTGGTCGCCTGAGGGCAGGGGGCCCGGGAACGGGGGACGTTCACAGAACCCGGGTGCGTCAGGGGGGACTTCGGTGCTCCTCACCAGGGAGCCCCGAGGGGATCGCGGGGGATCACGGGGGAAACGGGGTCCCGAGGGGTCGCGGGGAGACGGGGGAAAGCGGGGGGACCGGGGAAAAACGGGGGAGGAACCCGGGACCCATGGGGGTGGGTCCCGGGGGCACCGCAGGGGGAAGCACCAAAGGAAGCGGGACTGGAGGGCGGGGGTCCGTCCAGTCCCGCTTTCCGTTGCGCCCGTGTGCGCGTCCCTCCGGCCCATTTCCGCACGCAACGCAGGCGGCGTCCGGTCCGCCGCCGGGCGTGCCGGACCGGGACTCGTCCCGCGGTCCGGGGGGCTTACGCCGGTGTCCTGGTTGTGGCGTGGTCCGCTGCCGCCGCCAGGCGATTCAAAGCCTCGTCCCGGTTGCAGGCGTGGGCGCCGAGGGAGGTTTGACGGGTGATGATCGTGCGTTCCAGGCGCATCAGGCGCCAGCCCCGGCGCAGGAGGAAGGGGACCGACTTGCGGCCCTCTCGGAGGTCACGCAGGAAGCGGCGGCGGAACGTCCGCAGGGGGCCCCGGCTCAGGCACAGCGCGTCCGCCAGGACGCCCAGTTCGCGGCAGCGGTCGACGATGTCCGCCGCGAAGACGCCTTCCGCGATGAACACCGGCGCCGGGCCGATGCCGACGGTCTCCTCGCCGGTGCGCGCGCTGAGCGCGATGTCGTACGTGGGAACGTTCGTGCGGCCCGTGCGGCACAGTTCCTCGATCGCGGCGACGGCCGTGTCCGCGTCCCACGAGTCCGGGTGGTCCCAGTCGATGTCGCGGCTCCCGGCCACCAGCGGCAGCGTCGGGTCGTCGCGCTCCTTGTAGAAGTCGTCGAGCCGCAGCACCGGGAGGCCGGAGCGGGCGGCGAGCAGGGACTTGCCGGAGCCGGAAGGGCCGCAGAGCAGCACGACTCGCGCGGGTATGGCCGGTGGGAAGCTCACGGGACACCAGTGTGAGGCATCCCTGTGCTGTCCCACGACCCCGCGGGTCGGCTTTGAAGCGCGCGTCACACTTCAATTACCCTTCGTGTCTGTCGCATTACCCGGAGCAGTTGAGAACGCAAGCAGAGGTGGCAGCAGAGATGGCCCGACACGTGTCCCCCCGGAGCACGACAGCACAGCGCGCCCTGGTCGCCCTCGCGACCGCGGGCGTCACCCTGGGCGCAGGTGCGGCGACGGCCTCCGCGGCGGACGCCGAGCCCGTCCTCGACACGCTGCACACCCGGCCCACCTCGCTCGGGAAGATCGACCCGCAGGCCGGTCTCCAGGCGCTCACCGGCATGGTGGGGTACATCACCGGGCCGGTCGCCGGGCTGAAGCCCAACCCGCTCGCCGGTACCGGGGTCGACCCCCTCGACAACGGGGTGGGCACCCAGCTCGCCGACTTCCAGCCGCTGACCTCGACGGCCCTGACCGGGCCGGTCGCGCAGGCGCAGTCCGTCGACGGCATCCCGGTCGTCGGACAGGTGGCGGGGCTGCTCGGCGGCTGAGCCGCGCGTCGCAGGCGAAGGGCCGCGCCTTCCCCGGACGGAGGGAACGCGCGGCCCTTCAGCTTGCGGGGCGGGGCCCTTCCGGGCCCTTCCCGTCAGTACGACGAGCCGGACGCGCCCAGGGAGCCCGTCGGGTGCCAGACCGTCTTCGTCTCCAGGAACGCCGTCATGCGGTCGATGCCCGGCGTCGCCGCCCAGCCGGCGTTGTCCACAGGCTGTGGACGGAGCACGCGCTTGAGGTTGTCCGCCGCCGCGATCTCCAGCTCCCGCGCCAGGGCCTCGTCGGCGCCGGCGAGGTCGATCGCGTTGACGTCCTGGTGCGCGGCGAGCGGCGCCGCAATCTCCGCCGTACGGCCGGACAGGACGTTGACCACGCCGCCCGGGACGTCGGACGTGGCCAGCACCTCGGCCAGGGACAGGGCCGGGAGCGGGGACCTCTCGCTCGCCACCACGACCGCCGTGTTGCCGGTGGCGATCACCGGGGCGAGAACCGACACCAGGCCCAGGAACGACGACTCCTGCGGGGCCAGTACGGCCACCACGCCGGTCGGTTCGGGGGAGGAGAGGTTGAAGAACGGCCCCGCCACCGGGTTCCCGCCGCCCACCACCTGGGCGATCTTGTCGGTCCAGCCCGCGTACCAGACCCACCGGTCGATCGCCGCGTCCACCTGCGCGGCGGCCTTCGCCTTCGACAGGCCCTCCGCGCCGGCGACCTCGCGGACGAACTGGTCCCGGCGGCCCTCCAGCATCTCCGCGACGCGGTACAGGACCTGACCGCGGTTGTACGCCGTCGCGCCCGACCAGGCGCCGAACGCCTTGCGGGCGGCGGCCACCGCGTCGCGGGCGTCCTTGCGGGAGGACAGGGGTGCGTTCGCCAGCCAGTTGCCCTCGGAGTCGGTCACCTCGTACACCCGGCCGCTCTCGGAACGCGGGAACTTCCCGCCGACGTACAGCTTGTATGTCTTGAAGACCGACAGGCGGTCCATGCGATCCGTCTTTTCCGTCTTCTCTGACTTGCCCGTCTTCTCAGACATCGAGGTACGCCTCCAGGCCGTGACGGCCGCCCTCGCGGCCGAAGCCCGACTCCTTGTAACCGCCGAACGGCGAGGTGGGGTCGAACTTGTTGAACGTGTTGGACCAGACGACGCCCGCGCGGAGCTTGTTCGCCACGGCCAGGATCCGGGAGCCCTTCTCCGTCCAGATGCCGGCGGACAGGCCGTACGGAGTGTTGTTGGCCTTGGCGACGGCCTCGTCCGGGGTGCGGAAGGTGAGGACCGACAGGACCGGGCCGAAGATCTCGTCACGGGCGATGGTGTGTGCCTGGGTGACGTTGGTGAACAGGGTCGGCGCGAACCAGTAGCCCGACGAGGGCAGTTCGCAGGACGGGGACCAGCGCTCGGCGCCCTCCGCCTCGCCCTGCTCGGCGAGGGAGCTGATCCGGGCCAGCTGCTCGGCGGAGTTGATCGCGCCGATGTCGGTGTTCTTGTCGAGCGGGTCGCCCAGGCGCAGCGTCGACAGGCGGCGCTTGAGGGAGTCCAGCAGCTCGTCGTGGATCGACTCCTGCACCAGCAGACGCGAGCCCGCGCAGCAGACCTGGCCCTGGTTGAAGAAGATGCCGGTCACGACGCCCTCGACGGCCTGGTCGATCGGGGCGTCGTCGAAGACGATGTTGGCGCCCTTGCCGCCCAGTTCCAGCGTGAGCTTCTTGCGCGTGCCCGCGACCGTGCGCGCGATCTCCTTGCCGACCGCCGTCGAACCGGTGAACGCCACCTTGTTCACGTCCGGGTGGGCGACCAGCGCGGCGCCCGCGTCGCCGTAGCCCGGAAGGATGTTGACGACACCCTTCGGCAGTCCGGCCTGGCGGCAGATGTCCGCGAAGAACAGCGCGGACAGCGGGGTCGTCTCGGCCGGCTTCAGGACGACCGTGTTGCCCGTCGCGAGCGCCGGGGCGATCTTCCACGCCAGCATCAGCAGCGGGAAGTTCCAGGGGATGACCTGGCCGGCCACGCCCAGCGGTCGAGGGTTCGCACCGAAGCCCGCGTGGTCGAGCTTGTCGGCCCAGCCCGCGTAGTAGAAGAAGTGCGCCGCGACCAGCGGGAGGTCGGCGTCCCTTGTCTCCCTGATCGGCTTGCCGTTGTCCAGCGTCTCCAGGACGGCCAGCTCGCGGCTGCGCTCCTGGATGATGCGGGCGATGCGGAAGAGGTACTTCGCGCGCTCCGCGCCGGGCAGGGCGGACCACCTCTCGAACGCCCTGCGGGCGGCCTTCACGGCGCGCTCGACGTCGGCCTCACCGGCCTGCGCGACCTCGGAGAGCACCTCCTCGGTGGACGGCGAGACCGTCTTGAAGACCCGGCCGTCGGCCGCCTCGGTGAACTCGCCGTCGATGAACAGGCCGTACGACGGCGCGAGCTCGACGACCGCGCGGGACTCCGGCGCCGGCGCGTACTCGAACGGGGACGCGGAGGAGGATGCGGGTACGGATGCGGATGCGGGTGCCATGGTGATCAGTCCACCGTCACGTAGTCGGGGCCGGAGTAGCGGCCGGTGGCCATCTTCTGACGCTGCATCAGCAGGTCGTTCAGCAGCGAGGAGGCGCCGAAGCGGAACCAGTGGTTGTCCAGCCAGTCCGGCCCGGCCGTCTCGTTCACCAGGACCAGGAACTTGATCGCGTCCTTGCTGGTGCGGATGCCGCCGGCCGGCTTCACGCCGACCTGGACGCCGGTCTGCGCGCGGAAGTCGCGGACCGCCTCCAGCATCAGCAGGGTGTTCGCCGGGGTCGCGTTCACCGCGACCTTGCCCGTCGACGTCTTGATGAAGTCCGCCCCGGCGAGCATGCCGAGCCAGCTGGCGCGGCGGATGTTGTCGTACGTCGACAGCTCGCCCGTCTCGAAGATGACCTTCAGGCGCGCGCTCGCGCCGCAGGTCTCCTTCACGGCGGCGATCTCGTCGTACACCTTCATGTACTGGCCCGCGAGGAACGCCCCGCGGTCGATGACCATGTCGATCTCGTCGGCGCCCGCGGCGACCGCCTCGCGCACGTCCGCCAGCTTCACGGCGAGCGGTGCGCGGCCCGCCGGGAAGGCGGTGGCGACCGAGGCGACCTTCACGGAGGAGCCGGCGACGGCCTCCTTGGCGGTGGGCACCATGTCGGGGTAGACGCAGACCGCGGCCGTGGCGGGCGTCGTACGGTCGGTCGGGTCGGGGTGGACCGCCTTCGCGCCGAGCGCCCGGACCTTGCCCGGGGTGTCCGCGCCTTCCAGCGTCGTCAGGTCGACCATCGAGATGGCGAGGTCGATGGCGTACGCCTTGGCGGTCGTCTTGATGGAACGGGTGCCGAGCGAGGCGGCACGCGCCTCCAGGCCGACCGCGTCGACGCCGGGCAGCCCGTGGAGGAAGCGGCGCAGCGTGCTGTCGGACGCGGTGACGTCCGGGAGGGCACGTGCGGCGGTGGGTGCGTTGGTGGGCATGGTCACCAGACGAGCATATCTACGCGCGTAGCGGCTGTACAGGGCCTGGCGGGAATCGGAGGGCGGGGACCGGGGCGGGTCCAGAGGACTGGGGGTCGGTCCCAGAGGACTGGGTGCGGCTCCCGGCCGGGCTCCGTGCGGAGCCGTAGGTGCTGGCGCGTGCGGGCGCAGTGCGGAGCCGTAGGTGCAGGCGCAGTGCAGAGCCGTTCGGGCGCAGTCATGCGTGCGGAGCCGTTCGTGCAGAATCAAGGCATGACGATCCCGGAGCCATCAGAGCCCCAGCCCTCGGGAGGCCCGCACGCCTCGCAGCCCGCACCCCAGGACCGGGTGCACCGGTCCAACGCGGCCGTCGTGGGCGGTGTCCTGCTGCTCGCCGTCGCCGGGTGGCTGGGGATCGACGCCGTGGTCGCCGGGGCGGGGCGCACGCCCTGGATCGCCCTCGCCGCGCTGCTTTTCCTCGTGCCGCTGGTCGTCGCCTTCACCGTGCGTCCCGCCGTCCACGTCAACGACGACCGGCTGCGCGTCCGCAATCCCTTCCGCGTCGTGGTGCTGCCCTGGGGGCAGGTCGCGTCGCTGCGGTCCGGATACTCCAACGAGGTCGTCGACCGCACCGGTGCCAAGTACCAGCTGTGGGCCCTTCCCGTCTCCCTGCGGGCCCGGAAGCGGGCGGCGCGGGAGGAGATGCGGGCCGCCGGGGAGGCCGCCCGGGGCGGTGGTGGCGGGGGTGCGTCACGGGTGCCCGTGCGGGCCGCGACCGACCGGATCATGGACGAGCTGCGTGAGCTGCACGAGGCGCGCGCCGATGCCCCGGGCGCGCAGGGGGAGGTCACCGTGCGGTGGGCCTACGAGGTGCTGGCGCCTGCGGCTGCGGGGGCTGTGCTGTTGGGGGTGCTGCTGGGGATCGGATGAGGGCGGGTGGGCCGCCTTCGAGGTGTGACGGGGTGCCCGGGGCGGGCACCCCGTCGCGTTCGGTCAGATGCCCGCCGCCGCCGACAGGTCCCGCTTGAGCACCGACAGCAGGTTCGCCGCCTCCGCCCGTGCCTCCGGCAGTGCCTCGTGCGAGGCCACCGGGACCACCACCTCCAGGTAGCACTTCAGCTTCGGCTCCGTGCCGCTCGGGCGGACGACGATCCGGGCGCCGTCGAGCGTGTAGCGCAGGCCGTCCGTGGGCGGGAGGCGGTCCGTGCCCCGCGTGAGGTCCTCGGAGCGCGTGATGCGCAGGCCTGCCAGCTCCGTCGGGGGCTGCTCGCGCAGGCGGCGCATCGCCGCGGCGATCACCGACAGGTCCTCCACCCGGACCGACAGCTGATCGGTGGCGTGCAGGCCGTGCTCCACGGCGAGGTCGTCCAGCAGGTCGAGCAGCGTGCGGCGCTGCGCCTTCAGTTCGGAGGCCAGTTCCGTGATCAGGAGCGCCGCCGTGATGCCGTCCTTGTCGCGTACGCCGTCCGGGTCCACGCAGTAGCCGAGGGCCTCCTCGTAGCCGTAGCGCAGGCCGTCCACGCGGGCGATCCACTTGAAGCCGGTGAGGGTCTCCTCGTGGGGGACGCCGGCCTTCTCCGCGATGCGGCCCAGGAGGGACGAGGAGACGATCGACTCCGCGAAGGTGCCCGTTGCCCCGCGGTTCACCAGGTGGGCGGCGAGGAGGGCTCCCACCTCGTCGCCGCTGAGCATGCGCCAGTCGCCGCCGTCCTTGACCGCGGCGGCGCAGCGGTCCGCGTCCGGGTCGTTCGCGATGATCAGGTCCGGGTCCGTCTCGCGGGCCTTGGCGAAGGCCAGGTCCATCGCGCCGGGCTCCTCCGGGTTGGGGAACGCCACGGTCGGGAAGTCCGGGTCCGGGTCGGCCTGCTCGGCGACGAGGACCGGTTCCGGGAAGCCCGCGCGGGCGAAGGCGGCGAGGAGGACGTCCTTGCCGACGCCGTGCATCGCCGTGTAGACGGTGCGGGCGGTGCGCGGGGAGTCCTCGCCGAGGACCGCGTCCGTGCGGGCGAGGTAGGCGTCCAGGACGGAGTCGTCCAGGGTCTCCCAGCCGCTGTCGGGGCGCAGGACGTCGTCGAGGGAGCGGACGGCGTCGATCTCCGCGGCGATGCCGGTGTCGGCCGGGGGCACGATCTGGGAGCCGTCGCCGAGGTAGACCTTGTAGCCGTTGTCGCGGGGCGGGTTGTGGCTGGCGGTGACCTCCACGCCGGCGACCGCGCCGAGGTGCCTGATGGCGAAGGCGAGGACGGGGGTGGGGAGGGGGCGGGGGAGGACCGCGGCGCGCAGGCCGGCGCCCGTCATGACGGCGGCGGTGTCGCGGGCGAAGTCGGCCGACTTGTGGCGGGCGTCGTAGCCGATGACGACGAGGCCGTCGGTGTGGCCGTTCTTCTTGAGGTACGCGGCGAGACCGGCGGCGGCGCGGATGACGACGGAGCGGTTCATCCGCATCGGGCCGGCGCCCAGTTCGCCGCGGAGCCCGGCGGTGCCGAACTGGAGGGTGCCGCTGAAGCGGGCGGTGAGTTCGGTGACGTCCGCGGTGTCGATGAGGCGGGCGAGTTCCGTACGGGTCTCCGTGTCGGGGTCCTCGGCCAGCCACGCGCGGGCCCGTGCGAGGAGGGCGTCGTCTTGCACGTCGGTGTCACCTCTCGTGTCGTTCTTGTGCCGGGTGGGGCGGCGGGGTGTGGTGCGCCGGCCGTTGTCTCTTGCGTCGGGGGCGTGGTGGTGCGGCGAGCCCGCCGCGGGTCCGGCCCGTGGGCCTGCCTGCACATGATCCGGGGGTGGCAGCCGGCCGAGCGGCGGGCTGCGCCGCACCACCACGCCCCGCTTCCGTCCGGGCAGCGGCTCTCCCGCCGTCGCGGCTGCGGTCCCGCTTCCCTGCGGATCGCGGGTTCCCCCTCGCGCGGCTCGCCTACAGGCGGCCCAGTACCTGTGCCAGCAGGCTGCCCATGCGGGTGGCGCTGTCGCGGCCCGCCTGGAGGACCTCCTCGTGGTTGAGGGGCTCGCCCGTCATGCCTGCCGCCAGGTTCGTCACCAGGGAGATGCCCAGGACCTCGGCGCCCGCCTCACGCGCGGCGATCGCCTCCAGGACCGTGGACATGCCCACCAGGTCCGCCCCGATCGCCCGGGCCATGCGGATCTCGGCCGGCGTCTCGTAGTGCGGGCCGGGGAACTGGGCGTAGACGCCCTCCTCCAGCGTGGGGTCGACCTCCTTGCACAGGGCGCGCAGGCGGGGTGAGTACAGGTCCGTGAGGTCGACGAAGTGGGCGCCGACGATGGGGGAGGTGGCCGTGAGGTTGATGTGGTCGCTGATCAGGACCGCCTGGCCGGGGCGCATGCCCTCGCGGAGGCCGCCGCAGCCGTTGGTGAGGACGATCGTCTTGGCACCGGCCGCCACGGCCGTACGGACGCCGTGTGCGACCGGGGCCACGCCGCGGCCCTCGTAGTAGTGCGTGCGGCCCAGGAACACCAGGGCGCGCTTCGCGCCGATCCGGTACGAGCGGATCTTGCCTCCGTGGCCCTGTGCCGCAGGCGGCGGGAAGCCGGGCAGCTCGGTGACCTGGAACTCGGCGTCGGGAGCGCCGAGGGCGTCGACGGCCGGGGCCCAGCCGGAGCCCATCACGAGGGCGACGTCGTGGGTCTCGGCGCCGGTGAGTTCGCGCAGGCGCGCGGCGGCGGCGTCGGCGGCGGCGTAGGGGTCGCCCTGGATGTCGTCCGGAAGAAGAGATGCGTTCACGCGGACGAGAGTAACCGGTCAGGGCCTACGCGCGTAGATGAACGAGCCGACGGGATGGCGATCGTTGTCTTGTCGTTTCCGACGAAAAGGCCGCACGGCAGGGGCCGTCAGCAGGGGCGCTTGCGCAGTTCCATCACGTAGTCGTGCGGGGCCCCGGCGGACTCCGCCGCGTCGGCCATCTCGCCCAGGTAGCGGGCCGAGGGGAGGCCGCCCTCGTAGGCGTTCAGCACGTACGACCAGGCCCGTTCCTCGCCCTCCAGGGTGTGCACGCGGACCCGGGTGCGGCGGTAGATGTCCAGGCCGACGCCCTCCCAGCGGTCCAGGGAGTCCTCGTCCATGGGGGCGATGTCGTAGAGCGCGACGAAGACCTGCGACATCGGGTCCTCGACGATCGTGGCGAGCGCGCCCTCCCAGCCCAGGTGCTCGCCGCCGAACGTCAGCCGCCACCCGTTCATCCAGCCGGTGGCGCGCAGCGGCGAGTGCGGGGCGCGGCGGGACATCAGCCGCGCGTCGAGGTTGCCGGCGTACGCGGCGTAGAGCGACATGGTTCAGAGCGTACGGCAGGCGGCAGCGGCGTCACTCCGGTAACAGGGGTACGTCGGTCGGGGCCCCGGGGCGGTGCGGCGCCGAGGCGTGCGGGACAATGGAGTACGTGACTCGGATCGTGATCATCGGTGGCGGACCCGGCGGATACGAAGCGGCGCTGGTGGGCGCCCAACTCGGCGCGGAGGTGACCGTCGTCGACCGCGACGGCCTGGGCGGGGCGTCGGTGCTGACCGACTGCGTCCCGTCCAAGACCCTCATCGCGACGGCCGAGGTGATGACCACCTTCGACTCGTCGTACGAGGAACTGGGCATCATCGTCGCCGACGACACCCCGCACATCGACACGCCCGCCCGCGTCGTCGGTGTGGACCTGGGGAAGGTCAACCGGCGGGTGAAGCGCCTCGCGCTGGCGCAGTCCCACGACATCACCGCTTCCGTGACGCGCGCCGGTGCGCGCGTGCTGCGCGGGCGCGGGCGGCTGGAGGGCATGCAGGCCCTCGACGGCTCGCGCAAGGTCGTGGTGACCGCCGCCGACGGCAGCGAGGAGACGCTCGTCGCCGACGCCGTGCTGATCGCGACCGGCGGCCACCCCCGCGAGCTGCCCGACGCCAGGCCCGACGGCGAGCGCATCCTGAACTGGACCCAGGTCTACGACCTGAACGAGCTTCCCGAGGAGCTCATCGTGGTCGGTTCCGGTGTCACCGGCGCCGAGTTCGCCGGTGCCTACCAGGCGCTCGGCTCCAAGGTCACCCTGGTGTCCTCGCGCGACCGCGTGCTGCCCGGCGAGGACCCGGACGCCGCCGCCGTGCTGGAGGACGTCTTCCGGCGGCGCGGCATGAACGTCATGGCGCGCTCCCGGGCCCAGTCCGCCAAGCGGGTCGGCGACCGGGTGGAGGTCACGCTGGCCGACGGGCGGGTCATCAGCGGCAGCCACTGCCTGATGGCCGTCGGCGCCATTCCCAACACCGCGGGCATGGGCCTGGAGGACGCCGGGGTGAAACTGCGCGACTCCGGGCACATCTGGACCGACAGGGTCTCCCGCACGACCGCCCCCGGCGTGTACGCCGCCGGTGACGTGACCGGCGTCTTCGCGCTCGCCTCGGTCGCCGCCATGCAGGGCCGTATCGCCATGTACCACTTCCTCGGCGACGCCGTCGCCCCGCTGAACCTCAAGACGGTCTCCTCGAACGTCTTCACCGACCCCGAGATCGCCACCGTCGGCTACACCCAGGCCGACGTCGACAGCGGCAGGATCGACGCCCGCGTGGTGAAGCTGCCGCTGCTGCGCAACCCGCGCGCGAAGATGCAGGGCATCCGGGACGGCTTCGTCAAGATCTTCTGCCGGCCGGGCACCGGCATCGTGGTCGGCGGCTGCGTCGTCGCGCCGCGCGCCTCCGAGCTGATCCACCCCATCTCGCTCGCCGTCGACAACAACCTGACGGTCGAGCAGATCGCCAACGCCTTCACCGTCTACCCCTCGCTGTCGGGCTCGATCGCCGAGGTGGCCCGGCAGTTGCAGACCCGTCAGGTGAACGGCGAGGGCTGAGCACGGCGGCGCCCACCAGGCACCGGTCACGGCCCGTCACGGCGCATGCGACTGGCATAGTCGGGATGGGTAGGCCTTATACCACCTCCGGTATGGCACTGCGAACAACTTCTGTTATTCGGCGCAAACTGCTGAAACCAGACGGTCGTTGGGGTTACTGTCAGTTTCGTGTTCGCTGCAGAACGTCGCCAATTGATCCTCGAAATGGTGCGAGCGAACGGGGCCGTGTCGCTCCGTGAACTCGCCCGCGTCGTCCAGACCTCCGAAGTGACCGTACGGCGGGACGTGCGCGCACTGGAGGCAGAAGGACTCCTCGACCGCCGGCACGGCGGTGCGGTACTGCCGGGCGGGTTCACGCGGGAGTCCGGCTTTCCGCAGAAGTCACATCTCGCGACCGCCGAGAAGACGGCCATCGCCGACCTCGCCGCGGGCATGGTCGAAGAGGGCGAGGCCATCGTCGTAGGGGCGGGCACCACCACCCAGGAGCTGGCGCGCAGACTGGCCCGGGTGCCCGGGCTGACCGTCGTCACCAACTCCCTCCTCGTCGCCCAGGCCCTCGCCCACGCCAACCGCGTCGAGGTCGTGATGACCGGCGGGACCCTCCGCGGGTCGAACTACGCCCTCGTCGGCTCGGGCGCCGAGCAGTCCCTCCAGGGGCTGCGGGTCTCGCGGGCCTTCCTGTCGGGCAGCGGGCTCACCGCCGAGCGCGGGCTGTCCACCTCCAACATGCTGTCGGCGTCCGTGGACCGAGCGCTGGTGCAGGCCGCCGCCGAGGTCGTCGTCCTCGCCGACCACACCAAGCTCGGCACGGACACCATGTTCCAGACCGTGCCGACGGAACTCATCACCCGGCTCGTCACCGACGAACCGCCCGCCCACGACGACCGTGCGGCCACCGAACTCCAGGCGCTCGCCGACCAGGGCGTGCAGATCGCCGTGACCGGCGCCTCGGGCCCGGGCGGTGCGGCGGGTTCCGGGGGCCCGGGGGGTGATGCGGCGCGCCAGCAGCGCCGGGACGCGCCGGTCCCCGCGCCACGCCGCCAGGTGCCGGGCGCGGGGCTGCGGAGCGCGGCCACCGTCCTCGGTGAGCAGCCCGCCGGGCAGGACCGCGCGAGGGTGGCCGACCTGCGGCGGCGGTAGGGCTCTGGGACAGCGGGCCGGTTGCTGTCCGGGGGCCTTGCCGGTCGTGCGGCTTCCCCCGGCCGGCCTGCGGCTGTCCCGGTCGCACGGCCGCCGGTCGTGCGACAGCGCCCGGTCGTCCTGCCGGACGCCGGGCGCTGTCGTGGTGCCGGTGCGGTGGCCGCGCCGTACGGGTGTCAGTCCTTGATCTCGCAGATCGCGGCGCCCGACGTGAGGGAGGCGCCGACCTCGGCGGACAGGCCCTTGATGGTGCCGGACTTGTGCGCGTTGAGCGGCTGCTCCATCTTCATGGCCTCCAGGACGACGACCAGGTCGCCTTCCTTGACCTCCTGGCCCTCCTCGACGGCGACCTTGACGATGGTGCCCTGCATCGGGGAGGTGAGGGTGTCGCCGGAGGCGGCGGGGCCGGACTTCTTGGCCGCGCGGCGCTTGGGCTTGGCCCCCGCGGCGAGGCCGGTGCGGGCCAGGCTCATGCCGAGCGAGGAGGGCAGGGAGACCTCCAGACGCTTGCCGCCGACCTCGACGACGACCGTCTCACGGCCGGCCTCGTCCTCGGCCTCCGCGTCGGCGGGGGCGGCGAAGGGCTTGATCTCGTTGACGAACTCGGTCTCGATCCAGCGGGTGTGGACCGTGAACGGGTCGGTGGAGCCGGTGAGTTCGGGGGCGAACGCCGGGTCACGGACGACCGCGCGGTGGAACGGGATCGCGGTGGCCATGCCCTCGACCTGGAACTCGTCCAGGGCGCGCGCGGCACGCTGGAGGGCCTCGGCGCGGGTGCGGCCGGTGACGATCAGCTTGGCCAGCAGGGAGTCCCACGCCGGGCCGATCACGCTGCCGGCCTCCACACCGGCGTCCAGGCGGACGCCCGGGCCGGACGGCGGGTCGAACCTGGTGACCGTGCCGGGGGCCGGGAGGAAGTTGCGGCCGGGGTCCTCGCCGTTGATGCGGAACTCGAAGGAGTGACCCCGCAGCGGCGGGTCGTCGTAGCCGAGTTCCTCGCCGTCGGCGATGCGGAACATCTCGCGGACCAGGTCGATGCCGGCGACCTCCTCGGTGACCGGGTGCTCGACCTGGAGGCGGGTGTTGACCTCCAGGAAGGAGATCGTGCCGTCCACGCCGACCAGGAACTCCACGGTGCCGGCGCCGACGTAGCCGGCCTCCTTGAGGATGGCCTTGGACGCGGAGTACAGCTCGGCGAGCTGCGCCTCGGACAGGAACGGCGCCGGGGCCTCCTCGACCAGCTTCTGGTGGCGGCGCTGCAGGGAGCAGTCACGCGTGGAGACGACGACGACGTTGCCGTGCTGGTCGGCCAGGCACTGGGTCTCGACGTGGCGGGGCTTGTCGAGGTAGCGCTCGACGAAGCACTCGCCGCGGCCGAACGCGGCCACCGCCTCGCGGACCGCGGAGTCGTACAGCTCGGGGACCTCTTCGAGGGTGCGCGCGACCTTCAGACCGCGCCCGCCGCCGCCGAACGCGGCCTTGATGGCGATGGGCAGGCCGTGCTCCTTGGCGAACGCGACGACCTCGTCGGCGCCGGACACCGGGTCGGGCGTGCCGGCCACCAGCGGCGCGCCGGCGCGCTGGGCGATGTGCCGGGCGGCGACCTTGTCGCCGAGGTCGCGGATGGCCTGCGGCGGGGGGCCGATCCAGATCAGGCCGGCGTCGAGGACGGCCTGGGCGAAGTCGGCGTTCTCGGAGAGGAAGCCGTAGCCGGGGTGGATGGCGTCCGCGCCGGATTCACGGGCCGCCTTCAGGACCTTGCCGATGTCCAGATAGCTGGTGGCCGGGGTGTCACCGCCCAGTGCGAACGCCTCATCCGCGGCGCGGACATGCAGAGCGTCCCGGTCCGGGTCGGCGTAGACGGCCACGCTCGCGATCCCGGCGTCCCGGCAGGCCCGGGCAACGCGGACAGCGATTTCGCCACGATTGGCGATGAGCACCTTGCGCACGATTGAGGCTCCCTCCTTGAAACAAGCCGAGTTTAGGGACTGCCGACACGTCACTTCGACCCGTCCGCAGTGGTGAGCTTCCCCACACGGAGCGTGATACAGGGCTCGCTCGACCTGCGAGATCCCGTGCAGCACCTCGGTACGCAGGACTCCTTCGGCAAACCCTAGCCCTCCGATGTGGCCAAGGTCTCTGTGAGGGCGTGCTGCGGCCCACTCCGTTTCTTTGTGGAGTCCCTACGAATGGCCCAACGATTCTTTGCCCTCCACAGAACCCTTGTCCCGGCGTTTACCCGTTAGTAGCGTTCGGGACGGCTCGAACGTACTTCTGGTAACGCCAGTCTTATCCGGTGCGCTGGAGCGGTGGTGGAAAGAGGGTGGGGTTCGTGGTGCGCAGGCCGGTGGCGTGGATCGTGGCTGTCGTGCTCTTCGCCGAAGCGGTCGGCATCGCGGCGCTGAACTGGTTCCTCGGGGTCGTCGTGGACCGTCAGGACATGTCGCTGGCCGGTCTCGACCCGCACATGATGTCGACGTCGTCGAAGATCGGCGCAGTGGTCTTCGGGCTCTACTTCGCCCTGTGCGGCCTGGTCGCCCTGCTCGTGGCGCTGCGCGACCGCCCGCCCGCCGGTCTCGGCCGGGTCCTGCTGATCAGCGTGGCCGTGGTGCACGCCCTGCTCGGCGCCTTCACCTGGGGCCTGGTGGGCCGGCACGCGTTCCTGTTCATGGTCCTGGTGCTGGGGCTCGTCGTCCTGCTGCTGATGACGTACGACCGTCCCGCCCGGCCCGCGGAGCCCGCCGACGCCGTGCCCGGTGACGGCGGGCCGGACGGCTCCCCCGTCACCCCTTCGCCGGCGCCCACAACTGGGTGATGCCGACGCCCAGTCGGGCCAGCAGCCGCCGGACGAGGGGCAGGCTGAGGCCGATCACATTGCCGTGGTCGCCCTCAATGCCGTCGATGAACGGCGCCGACCGGCCGTCCAGGGTGAACGCGCCGGCCACGTGGAGCGGCTCGCCCGAGGCGACGTACGCGGCGATCTCCTCGTCGGTGGGCTCGCCGAAGCGGACCACGGTGGACGCGGTCGCCGAGACGTACCGCCCGCCGAGCGTGTCGTAGACGCAGTGGCCCGTCTGGAGGATGCCGGCCCGGCCGCGCATCGCCTTCCAGCGCGCGGCGGCCTCCTCGGCGTCGGCGGGCTTGCCGAGGGCCCGGCCGTCCAGTTCGAGCACCGAGTCGCAGCCGATCACCAGCGCGCCCTTGACCTCGGGCTTCGCCGCGACCACGGAGGCCTTGGCCTCGGCGAGGGCGAGCGCCAGCTCGGCGGGGGTGGGGGCGGTGACGGCGTCCTCGTCGACGCCGCTCACGATCACCTCGGGGTCGAGTCCGGCCTGGCGGAGCAGTCCGAGCCGGGCGGGGGACTGGGAGGCGAGCACGAGTCGGCGGCGCGGCTGATCTGTCATGCGGCCAGGGTATCGGCGGTCCCGGGCGGGCTCATCTCACCCCGATGACGAGCATCGCCAGCACCATGGCGAGCGCCACGAGAACGCCCAGCCGCCGCAACATCTCCTGCGTGTCCCGCAGTTCCTGGGGCGGCTCGTTCTCGGGGTCGGACCACAGCATGCCTTCCATGGTCGATCGCGGGTCCGGTGCGGCGCCTGAGTACGCGTACTCAACTTTCCGGTAAAAGGGTCTGGGGTTCCATTAGGCGCGCTGGTGTGTCTACAGTTAAAGGGACTTCAGTCCCGTTTGGAGAGGTGTGCCATGTTCACCACCGTCTGGACCGCGTCACCCCAGCGCCCCAGTGAGGGCTTCACCCCGAACTGGTCGCGCGAGGGCTTCTGGCGCCAGTCGCTGCGCCAGACCGTCCGCCCCGGCGCGGGCGGCGACCGGCTCCGCATCCGCCTCTCGAACGCCTACGGCACCTCGCCCGTCCGCCTCGCGGGCGCCACCGTGGCCCGGTCGCGGCAAGGCGCCTGCGTGGAGCCGCGGTCACTGCGCAGGCTCACCTTCCGGGGAAACCACGGCGCCGACATACCGCCGCGCGGGCAGCTGCTGAGCGACCCGGCCGAACTCGCCGTCCACGCCCGGGAACCGCTCACCGTCACCCTGCACTTCGAGGCCGTCACCGGTCCCGCCACCTTCCACGCGCAGGCCTTCACGACCAGCCACCGGGGCCCCGGCGACCTGCTCACGGACCTGTCGGGAGACGGCTTCGACGCGACGAGCGAGTCCTGGTACTTCCTGTCGGCCCTGGAGGTGGACACCGGGCGCGCCGACGCCGTCGCCCTCCTCGGCGACTCGATCACCGACGGCTTCGGCTCCACGCCGGGCGCCGACCGCCGCTGGTCCGACGCGCTCGCCGCCCGCACCGGGCGGCCCGTCCTCAACGCCGGGATCGGCGGCAACCTGCTGCTCAACGACTCCGCCTGGTACGGCGAGAAGGCCGTGCACCGGCTGCGCCGCGACGTCCTCGACCACGTCGGCGTGGACACCCTGGTCGTCCTGCTCGGCCTCAACGACATCGGCTTCAGCGAGACGTCCCAACAGCCGACGTACCATCCGGCGCCGGTCGTGGAGGCCGCCGACCTCATCGCGGGCCACCGCGAGCTGCTGCGGCAGGCCCGGGGCCTGCGGGTGATCGGCGCGACCCTGCTGCCGTTCGGCGGCTCCGACCACTGGGGCGCGCACGCGGCGAGGACGAGCCACGAGCTGAACGAGTGGATCCGCGGCTCCGGGGAGTACGCCGAGGTCGTCGACCTCCAGCGGGTGATGGCCGGCCCGGACGACCCGGACCGGCTGCACCCGGCGTACGACTCCGGCGACCACCTGCACCCCAACGACGCGGGGTACGAGGTGATGGCCGGGGCTGTGGCGAAGCTCCTCTAACCCGGCCAGTACGTCCGCGACCACGACACCGGGCCCGGCCGGGGCAGGCGGCGGGCCGCGATGCGCGCCGGGTCGGACCAGGAGTCACGGACCGTGGACGCGGTGCGCGGTATCGCTGTCGCCGCCGCGGCGCGCGCCTGGACCACCGCCAGTGCGGCGGCCAGCTCCTCCGGCGTCGGGTTGCCCCGTACGACCTTGATCGTCATGTCCGCTCCCAGGTGCTCGGGACCTACAGGGGGATGTTGCCGTGCTTCTTGGGCGGGAGGGTCTCCCGCTTGGTGCGCAGCTGGCGCAGGCCGCGGACGACGTGCCGGCGGGTGTCGGACGGCATGATCACGGCGTCGACGTAGCCGCGCTCGGCGGCGACGTAGGGGTTGAGGAGGGCGTCCTCGTACTCCTGCATCAGCCGGGCGCGGGCCGCCTCGGGGTCGTCCGATTCGGCGATGGCGCGGCGGTGCAGGATGTTGACCGCGCCCTGCGCGCCCATCACCGCGATCTGGGCGGTGGGCCACGCCAGGTTCAGGTCGGCGCCGAGGTGCTTGGAGCCCATCACGTCGTAGGCGCCGCCGAACGCCTTGCGGGTGATCACCGTGATCAGCGGGACGGTGGCCTCGGCGTAGGCGTAGATCAGCTTGGCGCCGCGGCGGATGATGCCGTCGTGCTCCTGGTCCACGCCGGGCAGGAAGCCGGGTACGTCGACGAAGGTCAGCACCGGGATGTTGAACGCGTCGCAGGTGCGCACGAAGCGGGCCGCCTTCTCGGAGGCCTTGATGTCCAGGCAGCCGGCGAACTGCATCGGCTGGTTGGCGACGACACCGACCGGGGTGCCCTCCACGCGGCCGAAGCCGGTGAGGATGTTCGGCGCGAACAGCGGCTGCGTCTCGAAGAACTCCGCGTCGTCCAGGACGTGCTCGACCACGGTGTGCATGTCGTAGGGCTGGTTCGCCGAGTCCGGCACGATCACGTCGAGCTCGCGGTCCTCGTCCGTCACCTCCAGGGCGGCCTCCTCGGGGAACGCGGGAGGCTCGGAGAGGTTGTTGGACGGCAGGTACGACAGCAGCTGCTTGACGTACTCGATCGCGTCCTTCTCGTCGCCGGCCATGTGGTGCGCCACGCCCGAGGTGGAGTTGTGCGTGCGGGCGCCGCCCAGCTCCTCGAAGCCGACGTCCTCACCCGTGACGGTCTTGATCACGTCCGGGCCGGTGATGAACATGTGCGAGGTCTGGTCGACCATGACCGTGAAGTCGGTGATGGCCGGGGAGTAGACCGCGCCGCCCGCGCACGGGCCGACGATCAGGCTGATCTGCGGGATGACGCCCGACGCGTGCGTGTTGCGGCGGAAGATCTCGCCGTACGCGCCGAGGGAGGCGACGCCTTCCTGGATGCGGGCGCCCCCGGAGTCGTTGATGCCGATGACCGGGCAGCCGGTCTTCAGCGCGAAGTCCATCACCTTGACGATCTTCTGGCCGTACACCTCGCCCAGCGCGCCGCCGAAGACGGTGAAGTCCTGGGAGAACACCGCGACCGGGCGGCCGTCGACCGTGCCGTAGCCGGTGACCACGCCGTCGCCGTAGGGGCGGTTGCCGTCCAGGCCGAAGTTGGTGGACCGGTGCCGGGCGAACTCGTCCAGTTCGACGAAGGAGCCCTCGTCCATGAGGAGTTCGATCCGCTCACGCGCCGTCAGCTTGCCCTTGGCGTGCTGCTTCTCGACAGCGCGTTCCGAACCGGCGTGCGTGGCCTCCTGGATGCGGCGCTGGAGATCCGCGAGCTTGCCCGCGGTCGTGTGGATGTCAGGCTGCTGCAGCTCTTCCGGCTCGGACATCGGGATGCGGCTCCCTGCCTGCTCAAAAGGGGGACGGTTACTGATCCGTAGCGTATCGGGGGCCCTACCGATCGGCAGTGCGGCGTTTACCACACCTAGGGTGGCTTGCATGACGCCGCAAGATGCTTCAGACGCGAACGACAACCGGTGGTCGGACCTCGACCGCCCGCCGCTCGGCGCCGCCGCCCTGCGACGGGCGCTGATGCGCGAGGGCGGACTGTGGTCGCAGGTGGACGTGGTGCAGCGGACCGGCTCCACCAACTCCGACCTGGTGGACCGGGCGGTGAAGGGCGAGGCCAGCGAGGGCGCCGTCCTGATCGCCGAGGAACAGACCTCCGGCCGGGGCCGGCTCGACCGGCAGTGGACCGCGCCGCCCCGCTCCGGCCTCTTCTTCTCCGTCCTGCTGAACCCCGCCGAGGTGCCGGTGGCCCGCTGGGGCTGGCTGCCGCTGCTCACCGGCGTCGCCGTGGCGACCGGCCTGTCCCGGGCGGCGGGCGTCGACACGGCACTCAAGTGGCCCAACGACCTCCTGGTGACCGTCGGCGGCGAGGAACGCAAGGCGGGGGGCATCCTCGCCGAGCGGGCCGGCGACCAGGGCGTGGTGATCGGCGTCGGCATCAACGTCACCCTCCGCGCGGACGAGCTGCCGGTGCCGCAGGCCGGGTCGCTGGCCCTCGCCGGCGCCACCGGCACCGACCGCGACCCGCTCCTCAGGGCCGTGCTCCGCTCGCTCGAACAGTGGTACGGGAAGTGGCGCCGCTCGGGCGGGGACCCGGCGGCCAGCGGCCTGCAGGAGACGTACGCGGCCGGCTGCGCGACCCTCGGACGGGTGGTCCGCGCGGACCTCCCCGGGGACCGCTCGGTCAGCGGCGAGGCCGTCGCCGTGGACGGCGACGGGCGGCTGGTGCTGGCCACCGAGAACGGCGTGCAGGAACCCGTGGGAGCGGGCGACATCGTGCACCTGCGGCCGGCGTGACGGGAGGGCCACCACGCCTCCCACCGGCGACGTCGTCGAAGGAGTGAGGTGGCCCACACCTGCCGTACAGTTGAGCCCGGTCGATACCTGACCGCGGCAGATCGGAAGGGCAACAGGCGTGACCGTCGACGACTCGGGCTCCGACACCGGCGCACACGGCCGGGTCGACCCCGACCCCGCCGACTCCGGTGAGGACAACCCCCTCGCGCTGCGCCTCGAACAGCTCATCCTGGGCGCCGAGCGCCGCTACACCCCCTTCCAGGCGGCGCGCAGCGCGGGCGTCACCATGGAGCTGGCCACCCGCTTCTGGCGGGCCATGGGCTTCGCCGACGTCGGGCAGGCCAAGGCGCTCACCGAGGCGGACGTACTGGCGCTGCGGCGGCTGGCCGGTCTCGTGGAGGCCGGACTGCTCAGCGAGGCCATGGCCGTGCAGGTGGCCCGGTCCACCGGGCAGACCACCGGCCGGCTCGCCGAGTGGCAGATCGACTCCTTCCTGGAGGGCCTGACCGAGCCCCCCGAGCCGGGCATGACCCGCACCGAGGTGACGTACCCGATCGTCGAGCTGCTCCTGCCCGAGCTGGAGGAGTTCCTCGTCTACGTGTGGCGGCGCCAGCTCGCCGCGTCGGCCGGGCGCGTCGTGCAGGCCGCCGACGACGAGGAGATGGTCGACCGGCGGCTCGCCGTCGCCTTCGCCGACCTCGTCGGGTTCACGCGGCTGACCCGCCGCATGGAGGAGGAGGAGCTCGGCGAGCTGGTCGAGGCCTTCGAGACGACCGCCGCCGACCTCGTGGCCGCCCGCGGCGGACGGCTCATCAAGACGCTCGGCGACGAGGTGCTCTACGTCGCCGACGACGCCGGCACGGCCGCGGAGATCGCGCTGCGTCTCATCGAGACCATGGCGCACGACGAGACCATGCCGGAGCTGCGCGTGGGCATGGCGTTCGGCACGGTCACCACCCGGATGGGTGACGTCTTCGGTACGACCGTGAACCTCGCCTCCCGGCTGACGTCGATAGCGCCCCGGGACGCGGTGCTCGTCGACAGCGCCTTCGCCGAGGAACTCGTCCGCACCGGCGAGGCGCCCGCCTCGGAGGCGGCGGCAGCGGAGGAGGCCGCCGCCGCGGAGAAGGAGGGCAAGGAGCCCCCGGCCTACCGCTGCGCGCTCCAGCCGATGTGGCAGCGCCCGGTGCGCGGCCTCGGCGTGGTCGAGCCCTGGCTCCTGACCAGGCGGAACGGGACGCCTTCGGCGGGATAGCGGGCGTTCTCGCGGTCAGCCGCCGCCGAGGTCCAGGTCCAGGTCCAGGTCCAGGCAGACACCGATGAGCGGTACGCAGAGGCCGGGCCGGTCCGGTTCGGGCGCCGGAGTGTTCCGGGAAGGTTCGGGCGTCGGACTCGGGCTCGGGCGCGAGGGCTCGGCGGTCGCGGACGGGGGCGGGGGCGGGGCGGGGGAAGCAGCCACGTCCGGGGTGGGGGAGGCCTGCGGGGCCGCCGCGGACCGGGTGGCCGGGGTGGCCGGGGTGTCGCCGGGTGCGGTGGTGGCCGCGTCGGGCAACGGGCGCGGGCCGGCGCCGCCGAGTGGGGCCGAGGGGGCGGACGGAGCCACGCGGGGGATGTCCGACGCGGCGCCGACGGGATGCGTGGCCCGGCCGGTGGCGGGCACGGAACCCCTCCCCGGCGCGGCCTCGGCGACATCCGCACCCCCGACCCCGGACTCGGCCCCCGGGCGTACGAGGCTCAACGCACCGGCCGCCAGGACGAGACTCCCGACGGCGAGGAGCACCATGCGGGTGCGGCGCCGGGGACGACGGTGACGGCCTCGGAGGGCGGAGGCGTCTTGGGACGACGGGGCTGTGACTGCGGCGCGGGTCCGCTGGGGGGTGGCGGCGGCGGGTGGCTTCGCTGGTGGGCGGGCCGCGGGTGCCTCCAGTGGGACGGCCGCGGTTGCCTCTGGCGGATCGGCGGCCTGCGCGGCCTGGGAGTGGGTGACTTCAGTGGTCTCGTGGGACTCCTTGGCTTCGTGTAACTCGCTGGCCTCGTGTGGCTCCTCGGCCTCACGAGACTCGGCTGCCTCTGCGGCTTCCGCTGCCTGCGGGGAGTTGACGGCCCGTGTGGACTTCGGTGGCTCGGGTGTCCGTGCGGTCTCCGGGGCTTGCTGGGCCTCGGTGGGTGCGGTGGCTTCCCTGGCCTCGACAGGCTCGGCGGCCTCGGTTGCCTCCGATGGGTCGGCGGCCCCGGCGGCTTCTGCGGCCTCCTGCGACTCGCTTGCCTGTGCGGCCTCCGCCGTCTGCCGGACCTCGGTGGGGGCGGTGGCCTCCCTCGCCCCGGCGGGCCTCGGGGCTTTCGTCGCGGCTCGGGTTCCCGCAGGCTGTGCGTCCTTCCGTGTCGTCGACGGCTTCGGGGTCTTTGCCGGCGCCCCGGTCTCCGCGGGCTTCGCGGCCTCCGTCGTCCTCCGTGGCTCCGGGGCCCCCGCGGCCTTCGCCGTCTCCCGCGCCTCAACAGGCGGTGGTGCCTGTCCCGCCTCGGCGGGCTGTGGGGCCTGCGCCGGCTGCCGGACCTGCGCAGGCCCCACCGCCTCAGCCGCCCGCGCTTCCGCAGGCCTCGCGGCCTTCCGGGACGCATCAGGCCTCGGAGCCCTTCCCGTCTCCCCAACCTTCGCAGCTTTCGCACCGGCCCTTCGGGCCTTCACAGCCTCGGCGACCCGTCCGACCCCTGTTGTCCCCGGACGCTTCACCGCACCCGGCGTGTCCGACGCTGCCGCCCCCGGCCCGTCCGGCGTATTCACTGTCATCGCGCTCCCTCCCCAACCTCACGCGCCCCCCAATGCGCCGTGGTGGACGCACGCTATGGGAGGGGGTGGGAGGTGTGGACGGAGGTCCCTGCGATGTCACTCGAACGGGTGGGCGGGGGGTGACAACCGCGCCGAAAGGGGCCGGGGTTCCGCCCGGCCGGGTGGGCTGCGATGATCGGGGGAAACTTGTTAACCCGCGTTAACCGGGAGGGTGTCATGAGTGAGGAGCGGTTCGGGGAGTTCGTGCTGGTGCGGCGGCACGAGTACGTCGCGGAGCTGGCCCTCGACCGGCCCAAGGCCATGAACGCCGTCTCGACCGGCATGGCCCGGTCCCTCACCGCGGCGTGCGCGGCGCTCGGCGAGGACAGGAGCGTACGCGTCGTCGTCCTGACCTCGACGCACGAGCGGGCGTTCTGCGTCGGGGCGGACCTGAAGGAGCGCAACTCCTTCACCGACGCCGACCTGCTGCGGCAGCGCCCGGTCGCGCGCGCCGCGTACACCGGCGTGCTGGAGCTGCCGATGCCGACGCTCGCGGCGGTGCACGGCTTCGCGCTGGGCGGCGGCTTCGAGCTGGCGCTGTCCTGCGACCTGATCGTGGCCGACCGTACGGCCGTGGTGGGGCTGCCCGAGGTGTCCGTGGGCGTCATCCCGGGCGGCGGCGGCACGCAGCTGCTGCCGCGCCGGGTGGGCGCGGCCCGCGCGGCGGAGCTGATCTTCTCGGCGCGGCGCCTGGAGGCCGCCGAGGCCCGGGAGCTGGGGCTGGTCGACGAGCTGGTGGAGGAGGGCGAGGACCGTACGCGGGCGCTGGCGCTGGCGTCCCGTATCGCGGCGAACTCGCCGGTGGGCCTGCGCGCCGCCAAGCGGGCGCTGCGGCTCGGGCACGGCCTGGACCTGCGGGCGGGCCTGGAGGTCGAGGACGCGGCCTGGCGCTCGGTGGCGTTCTCCGGGGACCGCGCGGAGGGCGTGGCCGCGTTCAACGAGAAGCGCGCGCCCCAATGGCCGGGGGAGTAGCGCGGGGCCGGCCCGCACTAACGGCCCAACCCGCGAACGCCGACATCCCGATCCGTCCTGATTGTCCCTAGCCTGGAGTGATGGGTGAGGACAGGCGGCTCGCGGCCGTCGTGGCGCTGGCGCAGAGCATGGCCGCCGCGCACAACGCGCGTGAGGCGTGGCGGGCGGCGGCCCTCGGCGCGTGCGACGCGCTGGGCGGGAACTTCGCGGCGCTGTCGGTGTGGGAACGGGAGCTGGGCCGGCTGCGCGTCCTCGTCAACGTTGGGCAGCGCGCGGCGGGCGAGGAGGAGTTCCCGGAGGGCGAGACCTACCCCGTGCACCAGTTCCCGGAGATCACCGAGTTCCTGCACGAGCGGTGGGCGCAGGGCGGCGAGCCCGACGCCTGGGTGGAGACGGTCGAGGGGCCCGCGGCCGACCGGCGCCCCGGCTACGTCCATGAGCGGGTCGCCGCGCTGCGCCGCCGCGGCCGGGGCTGCTGCGTGGTCGCGCCGATCGTGCTGCACGGCCGGGCCTGGGGCGAGCTGTACGTGGCGCGCCCGACGGGCCGGCCGGTCTTCGGCCGGTCCGACGCCGACTTCGCCACCGTCCTGGCGTCCGTCGTGGCCGCCGGGATCGCGCAGACCGAGCGGATCGAGGAGGCCAGGCGGCTGGCGTTCACCGACGCGCTCACCGGGCTCGCCAACCGCCGCGCCGTCGACGTACGGCTGGAGGAGGCGGTCGAGCGGCACCGCGCGGACGGCGTGGTCGTCAGCCTCGTCGTCTGCGACCTGAACGGGCTCAAGCGCGTCAACGACACCCAGGGGCACGCCGTCGGCGACCGCCTGCTGGAACGTTTCGGGTCCGTGCTGTCGCTGTGCGGCGCCATACTGCCGGGCGCGCTCGCGGCCCGGCTCGGCGGCGACGAGTTCTGCCTCCTCGCGGTCGGGCCGCCCGCCGACGAGGTCGTCAGGGTGGCCGGCGAACTGTGCCGCCGCGCCGCCGAGCTGGAACTCGGCGAGGGCGTGGCCTGCGGGGTCGCCTCCACCGGGGACCCGATCGGGCCGGTGCACTCCGCCCGCCGGCTGTTCCGGCTCGCGGACGCCGCCCAGTACCGGGCCAAGGCCCTGCAGGCCACCGGGCCGGTCGTCGCCGGGCGGGAGGGACCCGACGATCCGGTGGTCCGGCTCGCCGACTCGCCGCCCCGGGAGGGGAGCGGCGAACGCCGGCGCTTCCGGGGCCGCCGCGTGCCCCCCGCGTGAGCCGGGGTGTGTGACGCACCGGTAAGGGGCGAGCCCCGCCCTCGGTGGTGACAGTACTGAATTCACTGCGTACGCTCCTGAATATGGATATGCACACTGTGGTGGTGGGGACCGTCGGCGTGACCGCGTCCGACGTGCTCGCCGTGGCGCGCGGCGGTGCCCGCGTCGAGCTGTCGTCCGAGGCCGTGGCCGCGCTCGCCGCGGCCCGCGAGATCGTGGACGCCCTGGCGGCCAAGCCCGACCCCGTCTACGGCGTGAGCACCGGCTTCGGCGCCCTGGCGACCCGGCACATCAGCCCGGAGCTGCGCGCCCAGCTGCAGCGCAACATCGTCCGCTCGCACGCCGCCGGCATGGGCCCGCGCGTCGAGCGGGAAGTCGTCCGGGCCCTGATGTTCCTGAGGCTGAAGACCGTCTGCTCCGGGCACACCGGCGTCCGCCCCGAGGTCGCGCGGACCATGGCCGACGTCCTCAACGCCGGAATCACCCCGGTCGTCCACGAATACGGCTCGCTCGGCTGCTCCGGCGACCTCGCGCCGCTGTCGCACTGCGCGCTCGCGCTGATGGGCGAGGGCGACGCCGAGGGCCCCGACGGCGTCGTACGGCCCGCCGCCGCACTCCTCGCCGAGCACGGCATCCGGCCCGTCGAGCTGTGCGAGAAGGAGGGCCTCGCGCTCCTCAACGGCACCGACGGCATGCTCGGCATGCTGATCATGGCCCTCGCCGACCTCGACACCCTCTACAAGTCCGCCGACGTCACGGCCGCCCTGTCGCTGGAGGCCCTGCTCGGCACCGACAAGGTCCTCGCCCCCGAACTGCACGCCATCCGGCCGCACCCCGGCCAGGCCGCCAGCGCCGCCAACATGGCCGCCGTACTGGAGGGTTCGGGACTGACCGGGCACCACCAGGACGACGCGCCGCGCGTGCAGGACGCCTACTCGGTGCGCTGCGCCCCGCAGGTCGCCGGCGCCGGACGCGACACCATGGCGCACGCCCGGCTTGTCGCCGAGCGCGAACTGGCCGCCGCCGTCGACAATCCGGTCGTCCTGCCCGACGGGCGGGTGGAGTCCAACGGCAACTTCCACGGCGCCCCGGTCGCCTACGTCCTGGACTTCCTCGCCGTCGCCGCCGCCGACCTCGGCTCCATCGCCGAGCGCCGCACCGACCGGCTGCTGGACAAGAACCGCAGCCACGGCCTGCCCCCGTTCCTCGCCGACGACCCGGGCGTGGACTCCGGCCTGATGATCGCTCAGTACACGCAGGCCGCCCTGGTCAGCGAGCTGAAGCGGCTGGCCGTACCGGCGTCCGCCGACTCCATCCCGTCCTCCGCCATGCAGGAGGACCACGTGTCGATGGGCTGGTCGGCGGCGCGCAAGCTGCGCACGGCCGTGGACAACCTCACCCGCGTCATCGCCATCGAGCTGTACGCCGCCACCCGCGGCGTCCAGCTCCGCGAGGGCCTCACCCCGGCCCCGGCCACCCGGGCCGTCATCGAGGCCGCGCGCGATGCCGGCGTCCAGGGCCCCGGACCGGACCGGTTCCTGGCGCCCGACCTGGCCGCGGCGGAGGCGTTCGTGCGGGAGGGACGGCTCCTCGCGGCGGTGGAGACGGTCACCGGCCCACTGACGTAGCAGCCGACCGGGCCGGGGCCCCGCCGCCCGGCGGGGCCCGGGTCACCTCGTGCCCGAACGGGCCGTCAGAAACCAAGGCGCTCGCGGCGTACGGAGTACACCACGAAACCCGCGCCGAGGGTCAGGAACAGCGTGCCGCCGACGACGTACGGCGTGCTGTCGAAGCTGCCGGTGTCGGCCAGGCGGACGTCCTGCGGCCCGGCTGCCGGGGCGTCCGCGGCGGCGGCTCTCGCCTGTGCCGTGACCTGCGGCGCGGGGTTCGCCGAGGACAGCGCTCCGGCCGGGGTTTCCGACGTCGCGTTCGCGGACGGAACGAACCACAGGGCACCCAGCAGGGTCCCCGCGGCGGTGGCGGTCAGCAACGTTCGGCGAGCGGATGACACGGAATATCGATCCCCTTGTGGCGCTGGCGAATTGGCCGTGTGGGGCGATGTTAGTGAACGGTGCGGGTCACGGGAAAGTCACGGGAGCGCAGCGCCGTACGCTCCCGGCATGGAGACTGAAGACACATCACGTTTTGTGCGCGTTCGCGTGGAACTCGTCCTCGAAGTGGAGGACGAGGCCGCCCTCACCGCAGCCGCGCTCCGCAGAATCGCCGGTGACCCCGAGATGCCCCCGGCGGAGCGTGTTCATGCCGAGAGGGCTGTGACGGAAGACACCGCGGAGGCCCTCGCCCACCTCGTCGACCCGTTCGACCTGGTCAGCGAGGTTCCGGGGGTGGAACTCCAGCAGGCCTCGTGGAGTGGTGAGCGGGTCGACTACGACCCTGACTCGCCCGACTGGGACCTGGACGAGGATGATGGCGCCGAGGACGACGAGGAAGAGGCGGCCGGCTGACGCGGCCCGGGAAAATGGTGACCCCGGGCGGCAACCGCCGTCCGGGGTTTCGTCGTCTCAAGTGGCGCACGGACCGACCCCGCACCGCCCGCCGTCCGGCGACGTGGTGTGCCCCACACCTCAGGGGAATGTGGAACGGGACGAACCGGTCGTAGCGTTGACAGTTCTTGACGAAGACTCTCGGGTCTTGACGGGGACTCTCGGGGTTTTTCGGGATTCGGCAACGATGGAGAAGCGTGTGATGACGGACAGTAAGCGGCGCAGGGGCCTCACGGTCGCGTCCGCACTGCTCGGCGGGGTTCTGGTGCTCTCGGCCTGTTCCGGCGCCGACGGCGCCTCGGCGGGCGACGGGGCCAAGGGCGGTGACTCCCAGGCGAAGGTGGACGAGGCCGCGGCCGAGAAGACCTCCGAGGCCCAGATCGAGATCACACCCAAGGACGGCTCGAACAACGCCTCCATCAACAACTCCGCCACCGTCACCGTGAGCAAGGGCACGCTCACCCAGGTGAAGATGACCACCTCCGACGGCACGGCGGTCGCGGGTGAGATATCCGCCGACAGGACGAGCTGGAAGCCCAGCGTCCAGCTGGAGCGCGCCACCACCTACAAGCTCTCGGCGACCGCCAAGGACTCCGAGGGCCGCGCCGCCCACGAGAACGCCTCCTTCACCACGGTCTCCCCGGACAACAGCTTCATCGGCAACTTCACGCCGGACGACGGCACCACGGTGGGCGTCGGCATGCCCGTGTCGATCAACTTCGACAAGGCGATCACCAACAAGGCGGCCGTGCAGAAGGGCATCACCGTCAGCTCCAGCAGCGGCCAGGAGGTCGCCTGCCACTGGTTCAACGCCAACCGCATGGACTGCCGTCCCGAGGACTACTGGCAGGAGAACCAGACCGTCACCCTCAAGCTCGCCCTGGACGGCGTCGAGGGCGCCGAGGGCGTCTACGGCGTCCAGCAGAAGACGGTCACCTTCAAGATCGGCCGCAACCAGGTCTCCTACGTCGACGCGAAGACCAAGCAGATGAAGGTCACGCAGAACGGCAAGACCATCAAGACGATCCCGATCTCCGCCGGGTCGCCCGAGAACAAGACGTACGAGGGCCAGATGGTGATCTCCGAGAAGTTCAAGGAGACCCGGATGAACGGCGCCACGGTCGGCTTCACCGACGACGACGGCAAGGGCGAGTACGACATCAAGGACGTGCCGCACGCCTTGCGCCTGACCAGCTCCGGCACCTTCATCCACGGCAACTACTGGGGCGCGCCGTCCGTCTTCGGCAACGCCAACACCAGCCACGGCTGTATCGGCCTGCAGGACAAGAAGGGCGCGAACGACCCGAACACGCCGGGTGCGTGGTTCTACAACAACACGATGCTCGGTGACGTGGTCGTGGTGCAGAACACCGGTGACAAGACCGTCGCCCCGGACAACGGCCTCAACGGCTGGAACATGGACTGGGAGCAGTGGAAGGCGGGCTCGGCGGTCTGACGCCGGCCTCCCTTTCCGTCTTTCGTACCAGTGCCGTCCTTCGGGGCGGCACCGGTTTTTCGCGGACCGGTCGCGTCCCCTCCGGGCCGGTCGCGCTCCCGCGGGGGTTTTTCACCGTCCTCTCAGGGCCGCCTTACCGCTTCATCACGCGGCGTCCCTGACTTGCGGCCATGTTCTTCACCTGCCTCGGGCGCGAGCTGCGCCGCCGCAGAAAGGCGGCCCTCGTCGTCGCCTCCGGCCTCGCGCTGGGTATCGCCCTCGTCATCGTGGTCAACTCCGTGTCGTCCGGCATGGGCAAGGCCCAGCACAAGGTCCTGGAGTCGCAGCTGATTGACGACGCGTAGCACGGGAAGGAGAGCGCACACGGGTGTGAACCGACCCTGAGGTGAGCGAGGGCCCGCCGGAAGCGCGGTTTCGGCGGGCCCTTCGGTTGCCGCGCCCGTGCCTACGGGGTCGGCGACCCCGTGCCCGCCCGTGTCGCGTCCGCGCCCCAGCTCGCCAGCAGGCGCAGCGCCTCGGCCGACGGGGAGCCCGGCTCGGCGTGATAGGTGATCAGCGACTGCTCGGGGTCGTCCATCATCCGGAACGACTCGAAGTGCAGCGTCACGTCACCGACGAGCGGATGGCGCACCCGCTTCAAGCCGTGACTCTTCTCCTTCACGTCGTGCGTCGCCCACAGCCGGCGGAACTCCTCGCTCTTCACGGACAGTTCGCCCACCAGCGAGGACAGCCGCGGATCGTCCGGATGGCAGCCCGCGTCCATCCGCAGGTAGCTGACGATGTCGGACGCCTTCTGGTCCCACTCCACGAACAGCTCGCGGTACTCCGGGCGCAGGAACACCAGCCGCGCCCAGTTCCGCTCCGGCGCGGGCAGCTCCGCCCAGTCGCCGAACAGGGCCGCCGCCATGCTGTTCCAGGCGAGGATGTCCGTGCGCCGGCCCGTGATGTACGCGGGCACGCCGTCGATCGTGTCCAGCAGCTGCCGCAGCGCCGCCCGCACCTGCTGCGTCCGCGCCACCGGCTTCTTCTTGTGCTGCTTCGGCTTCGCCAGATGCGTCAGATGCGCGTGCTCGGCGTCGGTCAGCCGCAGCGCGCGGGCGATCGAGTCGAGGACCTCCGCCGACACGTTCCGCCCGTTGCCCTGCTCCAGGCGCGTGTAGTACGCCACGGACACCCCCGCGAGCTGCGCCAGCTCCTCGCGGCGCAGCCCCGGCACGCGGCGCGTGCGCCCGTAGTCCGGCAACCCCACGTCCTCGGGCTTGAGCCGGGCACGCCGGGTGCGCAGGAACTCGCTGAGCTCGGCGCGCCGGTCCAGGCCCCCGCCGGGGCCGTGCAGGGGTGCGGGCTGTTCGTCCATGTGTCCAGTATTGACGGTCGTACGCCCAGGAGCCTGACCCCGCCAGTGGTACGCACGGCGAACGTAGGCAGAACCGTGACCTGGGTGAATATTCAAGCGTCGGGCAGGCTGGAGGCCGTGCCCCGGCCGGAAGGCAGCCGGGCGCCCGACCTCTGCTAGGAGACACCTCGGCATGACCACTGTCGCCGCGTACGCCGCACCTGCCGCCAAGGCTCCGCTGGAGCGCACCACCATCGAGCGCCGGCCGGTCGGTGAGTTCGATGTGCTGATCGACATCAAGTTCGCCGGTATCTGCCACTCCGACATCCACCAGGCCCGTGAGGGCTGGGGCGAGGCGATCTTCCCGATGGTCCCGGGCCACGAGATCGCCGGCGTCGTCTCCGAGGTCGGCCCCGGCGTCACCAAGTACGCCGTCGGCGACCGGGTGGGCGTCGGCTGCATGGTCGACTCCTGCCGCGAGTGCGACAACTGCGAGGCCGGACGTGAGCAGTACTGCACCGGCGGCGGCATGATCGGCACGTACAACGCCGTCGGCAAGGACGGCGAGCCCACCTACGGCGGCTACTCGCAGAAGATCGTCGTGGACGAGAACTACGTCGTCCGCATCCCCGACGGCCTCGCCCTGGACGAGGCGGCGCCGCTGCTGTGCGCCGGCATCACGCTGTACTCCCCGCTCAAGCGCTGGAACGCCGGCCCCGGCAAGAAGGTCGCCATCGTCGGCCTGGGCGGCCTCGGCCACATGGGCGTCAAGATCGCGCACGCGATGGGCGCCGAGGTCACGGTGCTGTCGCAGTCCCTGCGCAAGAAGGACGACGGCCTGAAGCTGGGCGCCGACCACTACTACGCCACCAGCGACCCGAAGACCTTCGAGGAGCTGGCGGGCACCTTCGACCTGATCGTCTCCACGGTCTCGGCCCCGCTCGACCTCGGCGCGTACCTGTCGCTGCTGAAGACGCACGGCACCCTGGCGAACGTGGGCGCCCCCGAGGAGCCGGTCTCCCTCAACCTGTTCTCGGTGATCGGCGGCGGCAAGTCGCTCGCCGGTTCTATGATCGGCGGCATCGCCGAGACGCAGGACATGCTCGACTTCTGCGCCGAGCACAGCATCGGCGCGGAGATCGAACTCATCGCCGCGAAGGAGATCAACGAGGCGTACGAGCGGGTGCTGGCGAGCGATGTCCGCTACCGCTTCGTGATCGACACGGCGACGATCTGACGGGTGGGTGTGCGGGGCCCTGGTGGTGTTTCCGCCGGGGCCCCGGACCCTGGGCAGGCGGGCCGACGGCGGGCCCGGTCTGCTGGGCGGCGGGCCCGGTCCACGCGGGGGGCCGAACCGGCGGTCTACGGGGTGGGCGTGCCGGGCGCCGGTTCCGGTTCGCTGAGCTGCTCGCGCACGTAGTTCCAGACCACCGCGATCAGCGCGGCGACCGGCACGGCGAGCAGGCTGCCCACGATGCCGGCGAGGCTGCCGCCCAGCGTCACCGCCAGCAGGATCACGGCCGCGTGGAGGCCGAGCCCACGGCTCTGGATCATGGGCTGGAAGACGTTGCCCTCCAGCTGCTGCACCACCACGATGAGGGCGAGCACGATCAGCGCGTCCGTCAGGCCGTTGTAGACGAGCGCGATGAGCACCGCGACGAACCCCGCGAACAGGGCGCCGACGATCGGCACGAACGCCGAGACGAACGTCAGCACCGCCAGCGGGAGCACCAGCGGCACCCCGAGGATCCACAGACCGAGGCCGATCAGGACGGCGTCGAGCAGGCCGACGGCTGCCTGTGACCGCACGAACGCGCCGAGGGTCTCCCAGGAGCGCTCGGCCACGGCCGGGACGTCGGTGGCGAGCCGGCCGGGCAGCTGACGGGCGAGCCAGGGCAGGAAGCGCGGGCCGTCCTTGAGGAAGAAGAACATCAGGAACAGCGCGAGGACGGCCGTGACCACGCCGTTGACCACGGTGCCGATGCCCGTGACGACCGCGCCGACCATGCTGCCGAGGCCGTCCTGGGCGCGGGCGACCGCACCGTCGAAGGCCTTGTTGATCTGGGCGTCACCGATGTTCAGCGGAGGCCCGGCGGCCCACTCGCGCAGCCGCTGCACGCCTTCGACCACGCCGTCGGTCAGCTCACCGGACTGGGACGCCACCGGCACCGCGATCAGCGCGATGACGCCCGCGGCGACCAGGAGGAAGAACACGGTCACGACCGACGCGGCGAGAGCGGGCTTCCACCCGTGCCGGCGCAGGAAACGGGCCGGGGGCCAGGTCAGCGTGGTCAGCAACAGGCCGACGACGAGCGGCCAGACCACCGACCACATCCGCCCCATGAGCCACAGCGTCACCGCCAGCATCACCAACACCAGCAGCAACTCCCCGGACACACGCGCGGACGTACGCAACGCGGCTCGGGTCTTCCCGGTACTCAAGGTGGCAGTCACATGAGCACCTTATTGCCCCTCGCGCCACAAGAACATCGCCGCCCGCCCTGCGGCAGAGGCCGCGAGGCCGCGGGCGACTACTCGCCGCTCACCTCGGGGGCGGCCGCGACCCCGATGGGGCAGGAAACCCCCGTCCCCCCGATCCCGCAGTACCCCGCCGGGTTCTTGTCCAGGTACTGCTGGTGGTAGGCCTCCGCCGGATAGAAGGGGCGGCCTTCCGCCGGGAGGATCTCCGTCGTGATCGTGCCGTGGCCCGACGCCGTCAGGACCTTCTGGTAGGCCTCGCGGGAGGATTCGGCCGTCGCTGCCTGTTCCGGGGTGTGGGTGTAGACCGCCGAGCGGTACTGCGTGCCCACGTCGTTGCCCTGGCGGAAGCCCTGGGTCGGGTCGTGGGACTCCCAGAACGTCTTCAGCAGGCGCTCGTACGGCGTCACCTTCGGGTCGAACACCACGCGGACCACCTCCGTGTGGCCGGTCCGGCCCGAGCAGACCTCCTCGTACGTGGGGTTCTCCGTGCAACCGCCCTGGTAGCCGACCAGCGTCGTCCACACGCCGGCCGGGAGCTGCCAGAACGTGCGCTCGGCGCCCCAGAAACAGCCCATGCCGAAGTCGGCGACCTCCAGGCCCTCGGGGTAGGGGCCCAGCAGCGGGTTGCCCAGCACCGTGTGGCGGTCGGGGACCGTGAACGCCGGCTCCGGGCGGCCGGCGAGCGCCTGCTCGGGGGTCGGCAACTGAGGCGTACGGCTGTAGAGGAACATGCGGTCTCCCACTCCAATCGAGGCACCGGGTCAGGGCACTCGTCCAGGACACTCGGCACGGCACACATGAGGGCACTCAGTCGGTGAACGCACGCCCGCCGTGCGGAATTCCGGAGGGCCGCTCGCGTGCCCCGACTCAGTGCGGCAGCGTCGCCGGGCTTCCGCCGTTCGCCTCGTAGCCGGCGACCGCCAGCGCCCGGTACACCGCGAACTCCGCCGCCGGGTCCTGGGACAGCGTCCAGGGCAGGGCGCCGACATGGCCGTCGATGTGGATCAGCTGGTTCATGGCCTCCGCCCAGCGCTCCGCCCGCACCAGGAAGAACACCAGCAGATGACGGACGTGCGCCAGCATCGGGTCGTCGGGGCGCGCCGAGTGCACCGCGTGCAGCGCGCCGTGCATCGCCCTGGTCACGACCTCGCTCTGGTAGAAGCCGCTGACCAGCGTCACCTCCGGCAGGTGCTCGAACACCGCGAACAGCGGCATCGCCGACAGCAGGGAGCCCTTGGGGGCGCGGGCCGCCGCGGCCTCCGCGAACTCGTAGGCCAGCGCACGCGAGCCGTGCCACTTCTCGCACCAGTAGTGCAGCGCGGCCAGGTGCGCTCCCATGTGCGCCGGTGCGCGGTCCAGGATCTTCAGCCACAGCTGCTCGAACTCGGCGCGCGAATACGCCAGGCCGCGCGCGACGGACAGCTCGACGATGTACGGGATCGGGTCGCCGGGCGCCAGCAGCGCCGCGTCCGCGCAGGCCGCCCTCGCCTCCTCCATGATGATCCGGAACTCGTCCGTGCCCGGCGTCGCCGTCCGCCACGCCTGCTGCACCAGGAACTCGGCGTGCACCGCCGCGCCGCCCGCGTCCTTGGGCGCCTCGGAGCGCCACGCCCGCAGCCACTGGCCGCCCGGGGCCTCCCCGGCGCCGCCCGGCCGCTGCCGCAGCTCCAGCGACGCGGCGCCCGCGAACGCCTGCACCCGCTGCCAGCGCCGCTCGCCCCGCGCCTCCGTGCCGGCCAGGAGCTGCTGGGCCGCACGGTAGTCCTGGGTGTGCTGCACGACCTCCAGGACGTCCAGCAGGTCCTGGTCGGGGCCGGGCATGCGGATGTCGAGCTCCTCCTCGCGCACGAATCCGTAGTTCTCGGGGTCCGCGGCGTCCGGGTGGCCCGGGTGGACCTGCTCGATCATGCCGCGGCGGCGCCTGAGGAAGGGAACCAGCACGGCGCCGATCATGATCGCGGCCATCAGGACCCACAGAATCTCCATGCCTCCAAGCGAACCAGACCGCGCCGACAATTGGCCAACCCGGTGCACGGACCTGTGGAAAACCCCGCACCGGGCGGAGGCCGGACCCGGGAGCGGGCCGCCGGGCGCCGCTCTCCGCTTTGCCGATTCCTGCCGTGGCCGCCCGGGGCCGTCATCCGGGCCCCGGGCGCACTACGCTCGGTGCCCATGAGCGACAGGCACATCAGTGAGCACTTCGAGACGCTCGCGATCCACGCGGGCAACACCGCCGACCCCCTGACGGGCGCGGTCGTCCCGCCGATCTACCAGGTCTCGACCTACAAGCAGGACGGCGTGGGCGGGCTGCGCGGCGGCTACGAGTACAGCCGCAGCGCCAATCCCACCAGGACCGCCCTCGAGGAGAACCTCGCCGCCCTGGAGGGCGGGCGCCGCGGCCTCGCGTTCGCGTCCGGGCTGGCGGCCGAGGACTGCCTGCTGCGTACGCTGCTCAGCCCCGGTGACCACGTGGTCATCCCCAACGACGCGTACGGCGGCACGTTCCGCCTGTTCGCCAAGGTCGTCTCCCGCTGGGGCGTGGAGTGGTCGGTCGCCGACACCTCCGACCCCGCCGCCGTGCGGGCCGCGATCACGCCGAAGACCAAGGCCGTGTGGGTGGAGACGCCCTCCAACCCGCTGCTCGGCATCACGGACATCGCCGCCGTCGCTCAGGTCGCCGGGGACGCGGGCGCCCGGCTCGTCGTCGACAACACCTTCGCCACGCCGTACCTCCAGCAGCCGCTCGCGCTCGGCGCGGACGTCGTCGTGCACTCGCTGACGAAGTACATGGGCGGCCACTCCGACGTCGTCGGCGGCGCGCTGATCGTCCAGGACGAGGGCCTCGGCGAGGAACTCGCCTTCCACCAGAACGCGATGGGCGCGGTCGCCGGGCCCTTCGACTCGTGGCTGGTGCTGCGCGGCACGAAGACGCTCGCGGTGCGCATGGACCGGCACAGCGAGAACGCCGTGAAGGTCGCCGACATGCTGTCCCGGCACGCGCGCGTGACGAGCGTGCTGTACCCGGGCCTGCCCGAGCACCCCGGCCACGAGGTCGCCGCCAAGCAGATGAAGGCGTTCGGCGGCATGGTGTCGTTCCGGGTGCGTGGCGGCGAGGAGGCGGCCGTCGAGGTGTGCGACCGCGCCAAGGTGTTCACGCTCGGCGAGTCCCTCGGCGGCGTGGAGTCGCTGATCGAGCACCCCGGCCGCATGACGCACGCCTCCGCGGCCGGTTCGGCCCTGGAGGTGCCCGCCGACCTGGTGCGCCTGTCGGTCGGCATCGAGAACGCCGACGACCTGCTCGAGGACCTGCAGCAGGCACTGGGCTAGGTCACGAGCCGCGTGAGCCCGGCGCGGCCCGGGCTCACCAGCCGGTCAGGGGCGGAGTCGTGCGGGACGGCGGCTCCGCCCACGGCTGCTCCACCGTCGCCCAGGCGCAGAAGGCCACGGCCGCGGCGGCCAGCACCAGCCACAGCAGCCGGCGCGCGAGCGTCCGGCGCCGCAGCATGCGCCCGCCGCGCCGCAGGGCCTCCGCGTACAGCTCCGGCGGCACGGGCGGCGGCGACTGCTCCATGACCCGGCGTACGGCGGCCTGCCGGTCGCGCTCGTTCACGGCCACCACCTCCCGCGGCGGGGCGCCCGGCGTCCCGGTCGGCTCATGACGGCACCGCCTTCGGGCCGCCGACCGCGGGTGCCGGGCCGCGCGGCGGGTGCAGCAGCGCCGTCGTCGCCCGGTCGCAGAGCACGCGGACGCGGTCGGTGGACAGCCCCAGCAGCGCGGCGGTCTGCTCCTCGGCCACTCCCTCGTACAGCCGCAGGACCAGGACCAGGCGTTCCTGCGGGGCGAGGCGGGCCAGCGGGCCGCCGGGGTGCGGGCGGACCCGGCCCGGGCCGCCGTGCCGGTGCCACGAGCCGCGCGCGAAGCGGGTGGCCAGCACCTCGCGGGCGTGGTCGTAGGGGTCCTCGCCGCGCATCCGGTGCCAGCACGCGTACGTGTGCGCGAGGGAGAGCGTCAGCAGCCGCCGGGCGCGCGGGTTGTCGTCCGGGCGTTCCGCCGTCAGGAGCGTCGCGGTGTGCAGCAGCCGTCCGCCCGCGCCCGCGACGAACGCCTCGAACTCCCGGGCGCGGCGGGCGCCGTGGAACGTGTGCCGTTCTCGCACCGCGCCTCCCGGTGAGGGCGACCTGTGAGGTGTCGGGCCCCGGCCGTCTGTGACGGGGACCCGGTCTCATATGAGGCCAGGGGTGGCCCGCGGGTCAAGAGCCGGGCACGGGTCACGACTGCGGCGGTGCCGCTGCGGTGGTGACCGGGGCCCCGGCGCGGATCACGGGAGCCGGGCGGTACGCGCGCGTGCGCCCGTGAGGGTCAGGAGGCCGGCGACGGCTCCGCGCCCGGGGCGTCCGGTGCGGCCATCCGGGCGGACAGCGCGCTGTTGAAGCGTGTGAGGAGCGTGCAGAACGCCTCGCGCTCCTCCGGCGCCCAGTCGTGGGTCAGCTCGGCCATCAACTGACGCCGCGACGAGCGCACTTCGTCCAGCCGGGCCTGCCCGCGCGGGGACAGCTGGAGCACCACGGCCCGCCCGTCCTCGGGGTGCGAGGTGCGCTTGACGAGCCCGGTGTCGACGAGCGGAGCCACCTGCCGGGTGACCGTGGAGGAGTCGATCCCCATGCTCGCGGCGAGCGCCTTGACGCCCATCGGGCCCTCCTTGTCGAGGCGGTTGAGCAGCAGATACGCGGCGCGGTCCATGGAGTTGCGCACCTGCCCGACCCCGCCGAGCCGGGTCTGTTCGGCACGGCGCGCGAAGACCGCCACCTCGTGCTGCAGCGTTTCGAGAAGACCGGTGTCACCGACGGTCGTCATGTCCATCGACATTTCAGGTGTGGGCATGGCCGGGGGCTCACTTCGTGGAGGGCTGCTGGTTGGGGGACAGGGTACGCGGATGGGGGGCGGGGTGTACCGGCCCTGCGGCATCCGGTCTCGGACGTTGGTCACAGCGGCCGAATCCGCCCTGAACTGCGATGCTTGTGTCATGAGCTACAGCACGGCTGACTCCTTGCGGACCGTCACTCTGGACGATGTGCGGGGCGCCCAGAAGATGCTTTCGGGGGTCGCGCGGGTGACCGCGATGGAGAGCAGCAGGCACTTGTCCCAGATGGTGGGCGCCCCGGTCCACCTCAAGTGCGAGAACCTGCAACGGACGGGATCGTTCAAGCTGCGCGGCGCGTACGTGCGGATCGCGGGGCTGCTGCCGGAGGAGCGGGCCGCCGGGGTCGTCGCGGCGAGCGCCGGCAACCACGCGCAGGGCGTCGCGCTGGCGTCGGCGCTGCTCGGCGTGCGGTCCACGGTGTTCATGCCGAAGGGCGCCCCGCTGCCGAAGATCAGCGCGACCCGGGAGTACGGCGCCGAGGTGCGGCTGCACGGCCAGGTGGTGGACGAGACGCTGGCCGCCGCGCAGGAGTACGCGGCGCGGACCGGCGCGGTGTTCATCCACCCCTTCGACCACCACGACGTCATCGCGGGCCAGGGCACGGTGGGCCTGGAGATCCTGGAGCAGTGCCCGGAGCTGCGCACGCTCGTCGTGGGCATCGGCGGGGGCGGGCTGGCGGCCGGGATCGCGGTGGCCGTGAAGGCGCTCAGGCCGGATGTGCGGATCGTGGGCGTGCAGGCGGAGGGCGCCGCGGCGTATCCGCCCTCGCTGGCGGCGGGCCGCCCGGTGTCGGTGCGCAACCCGGCGACGATGGCGGACGGCATCAAGGTCGGGCGGCCCGGCGACGTGCCGTTCGGGATCGTCGGCGAGCTGGTGGACGAGGTCCGTACGGTCACGGAGGACGAGCTGTCGGCGGCGCTGCTGCTGTGTCTTGAGCGGGCCAAGCTGGTGGTGGAGCCGGCCGGGGCGAGCCCGGTGGCGGCGCTGCTGAGCCGCCCGGACGCGTTCGAGGGGCCGGTCGTCGCGGTGCTGTCCGGCGGGAACGTCGATCCGGTGCTGATGCAGCGGGTGCTGCGGCACGGCATGGCCGCGCAGGGCCGCTACCTGGCCGTCCGGCTGCGGCTGACGGACCGGCCGGGGGCGCTGGCGACGCTGCTCGGCGTGCTGTCGGTGATCGACGCCAACGTCCTCGACGTGAGCCACGTACGGACCGATCCGCGGCTCGGGCTCACGGAGGCGGAGGTCGAGCTGCACCTGGAGACCAAGGGCCCGGCGCACTGCGCCGAGGTGAACCAGGCCCTGCACGACGCGGGCTACCTCGTGATCGGCTGACCCCGCAGGCGTGGCGCGGGCGCAGGCCGCGGACCAGCGGGCCGCGAAACGCCAGGTCGAGATGGTCCGCGACCTCATGAGTGTGCCCCCGGTGCCGCAAGGGCTTTCCGGGGGCACGACTCGGGCGCCGGACCCGGCGGGCGCGTCAGCCGACGTACGGCTCGGCCTTGAGGATCCGCACCGAGGCCTTCTTGCCGTTCGGCAGTTCGTACTCGGCGTTTTCGCCGACCTTGTGGCCCATCACGCCGGTGCCCAGCGGTGACTGCGGCGAGTAGGTCTCGATGTCGGCGCTCGCGTACTCACGCGAGGCCAGCAGGAAGGTCAGCGTGTCGTCCTCGTCGCCGTCGAAGGCGATCGTGACGACCATGCCGGGGGCCACCGCGCCGTCGGCGGCCGGGGCCTCACCGACCTTGGCGTTCTCGAGGAGCTGGGTGAGCTGGCGCACACGGAGCTCCTGCTTGCCCTGCTCTTCCTTGGCCGCGTGGTACCCGCCGTTCTCACGCAGGTCGCCCTCCTCACGCGCAGCGGCGATCTTGGCGGCGATCTCCGTGCGCGCGGGACCAGTAAGGTACTCAAGCTCGTCCTTGAGCTTGTTGTACGCCTCCTGGGTCAGCCAGGTGACGTTCTCGCTGGTCTGGGTCACAGGTGCTCCTCGTAGGTACTGGGAATACACAGCATCGCCCTACCCGGAAGCATGTTCCTTCATGGAAGGGCGAAACCACGAGCCTAACAATTCAATGCCCGAAGGGGGAGGACATAACCGATCAGAATCACGTCAGCGCAGGTCAGCGCCTACGTATTCCGGGTGAAGGGCCGGCGGCGGAAGCCCGGCCGGGGCGGCGGGTCAGTCGGCATGGCAGCCGAGGAGCTCGGCGGTCGTGCCCGGCGAGGTCGTCCGCAGCGTGACGACCTTGTCGATGCGGGTGGCGTCGCCGTCGAAGCGGAAGTTGGCGCGGCCCACCTCGGCGCCGTTCTCCGCCTGCGACCGCACGGTGCAGTAGCCGCTCGCGCCGGCGTCCTTGCGGACCTCCAGGTGCACCTGCACGGCGTTCTTCGAGGTGTCGAACTCGATCACTTCGGCGCTGATTCTGTTCTGGCCGACGTAGTGATAGGCGAAGTAGCCGATCAGGGCGAGGAGTGCCGCCCCGAGGACGGCGCCGACGATCTTGAGCGTGCGGTCGTCGCGGTCGGCCGAGGCGCGGCCGTAGCGGCCCTCGGGCGGTCGCGTGCGCGCGGTGCTCATGATCGTCTCCTCGGCAGGAACGGGACAGTTGTCCCGACAGGGACCCGGGAGCCGGACCCCGGAATTATTCGCCCCCCGATTCGGTCACTATAGAAGCCGCCCGCCCGCCATCCGACCGCCGCCCCTCACGACGCCTCTTCGGGCGGCATCATTGGACCGGGCCGACCCATACCGGGGCGCCGACTGACTGAGGATTTGAGTCTTGACTGACCAGTTGCGACTGATGGCCGTCCACGCCCACCCCGACGACGAGTCGAGCAAGGGCGCGGCCACCATGGCGAAGTACGTGTCCGAGGGGGTGGACGTGCTGGTGGTGACCTGCACGGGCGGGGAGCGCGGCTCCATCCTCAATCCCAAGCTGCAGGGCGACAAGTACATCGAGGAGCACATCCACGAGGTACGCAAGAAGGAGATGGACGAGGCCCGCGAGATCCTCGGCGTCAAGCAGGAGTGGCTCGGCTACGTCGACTCCGGGCTGCCGGAGGGCGACCCGCTGCCGCCGCTCCCCGAGGGCTGCTTCGCCCTCCAGGACGTCGACGAGGCGGCCGGCGAGCTGGTGAAGCAGATCCGCTCCTTCCGTCCGCAGGTGATCACCACCTACGACGAGAACGGCGGTTACCCGCACCCCGACCACATCATGACCCACAAGATCACGATGGTGGCGTTCGAGGGCGCGGCCGACACCGAGAAGTACCCGGAGGCCGAGTTCGGTCCGGCCTACCAGCCGCTGAAGCTGTACTACAACCAGGGCTTCAACCGGCCCCGCACCGAGGCGCTGCACCAGGCGATGCTGGACCGGGGGCTGGAGTCGCCGTACGGGGAGTGGCTCAAGCGCTGGGAGGAGTTCGAGCGCAAGGAGCGGACGATCACCACGCACGTGCCGTGCGCGGAGTTCTTCGAGATCCGGGACAAGGCGCTGATCGCGCACGCGACGCAGATCGATCCGGACGGGGGCTGGTTCCGGGTGCCGATGGACGTCCAGAAGGAGGTCTGGCCCACCGAGGAGTACGAGCTGGCGAAGTCCCTCGTGGCGACCTCCCTCCCCGAGGACGACCTCTTTGCGGGCATCCGGGACAATGGCTGACATGAGCGCAAGCGCAAGCCTGGCAGTGACGCATCTCGTCTCTTTCGCGGCGGAGGTGGACGAGGACAAGGTGACCCCGGGGGTGCTCGGGTTCATCGTGTTCGCGGTGATGGCGTTGGCCGTGTGGGGGCTGATGAAGTCGATGAATCGGCGGCTGGGGAAGGTGGACTTCGTGGAGGCGCCGGAGCGGGGGCGCGGGGCGTCCGGGCAGGGTGAGGCGGACAAGGGCTGAGCCGGGCTTTCTCGGCACCCGGCGTCGCCTTCCGGTCACGGCGTTGCGGTGACCGGCGATGGCCGGGTGCCGCTGCGCCCCCGACCTCTCGGCTTCGCTGGAGCCGGGGGAACCCCAGCGGCACGACGCCCGCAGTGTGCCGGCTACTCCTGCACCCTCGTCACCGGTACCCCCATCACCTCCCTGGTGCAGCGCAGGAAGCGGGCCCAGTCGCCGCCGCGCAGATCGCCGTACGAGGCGGACAGGGCCGCGTCGCGCGACGCTGTGTGCTGTCCGGTGCGGCGGGGGTACTGGGGCAGGATGGACCCCATGCCGAACCGACTGGCGCACGAGACGTCCCCGTACCTCCTTCAGCACGCCGACAACCCCGTCGACTGGTGGCCCTGGTCGGCCGAGGCCTTCGAGGAGGCGCGCAGGCGGGACCTGCCCGTGCTGCTGAGCGTCGGCTACTCGAGCTGCCACTGGTGCCACGTCATGGCGCACGAGTCGTTCGAGGACCCCGAGACGGCCGACTACCTCAACGCCCACTTCGTCGGCGTGAAGGTCGACCGCGAGGAACGCCCCGACGTGGACGCCGTCTACATGGAGGCCGTGCAGGCCGCGACCGGGCACGGCGGCTGGCCCATGACGGTGTTCCTCACCCCGGACGCCGAGCCGTTCTACTTCGGCACGTACTTCCCGCCGGAGCCCCGGCACGGCATGCCGTCCTTCCGGCAGGTGCTGGAGGGCGTGCACGCGGCGTGGACCGACCGGCGCGAGGAGGTCGCCGAGGTCGCCGGGAAGATCGTGCGGGACCTGGCCGGACGGCAGCTGTCGTACGGGGACGCGAAGGTGCCCGGCGAGCAGGAGCCGGCGCAGGCGCTGCTCGCGCTCACCCGGGAGTACGACCAGCAGCGCGGCGGATTCGGGGCGGCGCCGAAGTTCCCGCCGTCCATGGTGATCGAGTTCCTGCTGCGCCACCACGCGCGCACCGGCGCCGAGGGCGCCCTGCAGATGGCCGCCGACACCTGCGAGCGCATGGCGCGCGGCGGGATCTACGACCAGCTCGGCGGCGGCTTCGCGCGCTACTCCGTGGACCGCGAGTGGGTCGTCCCGCACTTCGAGAAGATGCTGTACGACAACGCCCTGCTGTGCCGCGTGTACGCCCACCTGTGGCGGTCCACCGGCTCCGAACTGGCGCGGCGCGTCGCGCTGGAGACCGCCGACTTCATGGTGCGGGAACTGCGCACCGCCGAGGGCGGGTTCGCCTCCGCGCTCGACGCCGACAGCGAAGACGGCACCGGCAGGCACGTCGAGGGCGCGTACTACGTGTGGACGCCCGCGCAGTTGCGGGAGGTCCTCGGGGACGACACCGAACTGGCCGCGCAGTACTTCGGCGTGACCGAGGAGGGGACCTTCGAGCACGGCTCGTCCGTGCTGCAGCTGCCGCAGCACGAGGGCGTGTTCGACGCCGGGAGGATCGAGTCGGTCAAGGCGCGCCTGCTCGCGGCCCGCGCCGAGCGGCCCGCGCCCGGCCGGGACGACAAGGTCGTCGCCGCCTGGAACGGCCTGGCGATCGCCGCGCTCGCCGAGACCGGCGCCTACTTCGACCGCCCCGACCTGGTGGAGGCCGCCGTCGCCGCCGCCGACCTGCTGGTCCGGCTGCACCTGGACGACCACGCCCGCCTGGCCCGCACCAGCAAGGACGGCCGCGCCGGCGCGCACGCGGGCGTGCTGGAGGACTACGCCGACGTCGCCGAGGGCTTCCTCGCGCTGGCCGCCGTCACCGGCGAGGGCGTCTGGCTGGAGTTCGCCGGGTTCCTCCTGGACCACGTCCTCGCGCGCTTCACCGACGACTCCGGCGCGCTGTACGACACGGCGGCCGACGCCGAGCAGCTGATCCGCCGGCCGCAGGACCCCACCGACAACGCGACCCCGTCCGGCTGGACCGCCGCGGCGGGCGCCCTGCTGAGCTATGCCGCGCACACCGGCTCCGAGCCGCACCGCACCGCCGCCGAGCGGGCACTGGGCGTGGTCAAGGCGCTCGGCCCGCGCGTCCCGCGCTTCATCGGCTGGGGCCTGGCGGTGACCGAGGCCGTCCTCGACGGGCCCCGCGAGACCGCGGTCGTCGGCCCGTCCCTGGAGGACCCCGGCACCCGCGCCCTGCACCGCACGGCGCTGCTGGGCGCGGCGCCGGGCGCGGTCGTCGCGGTGGGCACGCCGGGCAGCGACGAGTTCCCCCTGCTCGCGGACCGGCCGCTGGTCGGCGGCGAACCGACGGCGTACGTCTGCCGCAACTTCACGTGCGACGCCCCGACGACCGACCCGGAGCGGCTGCGCACCGCACTGGGCGGCTGACGGCCGCGCCGGACGGGGACGAGCACGTGTCGTTCTCGCTGCCGCTGCCCGCACGGCGCGAGGGGGCCGTGCTCGACCGCACGATCCAGCGGCTGCCGGAGTCCGGCCACACGGCCTACGAGACCGTCGTGAGCGTCGGACACGACGAACCGGGGACCACCGCGGTCGCCGGGTACGCGGCGGCGCGCGACCCGCACGTGCGCGTGGTCGTCGGTGACGGCGACAACGTCGACCTGCGCCTGGCTGAAGCGGCAGGAGTACGGCCGCCTGAAGGCCGACGGCAGGGACGATCCGCTGCCCCTGGACCGCGACGGGGACGGCATCGCCTGCGGCAAGGGGGATGGGGGACGACGCTAGCCGCTGTGGCCGGGTGAGAACTCGGCGAGGGCGCGTTCCACGATGGCCTCCAGCTGTTCGTGGTGCGCGCCCTTCCAGTAGGCGCGTCCGCACTCCCGGCACTGCGCGAACACGTCGTACGACCGCTGCGTGCCGCCCTTCAGCTGGTCGGCGACCTCCTCCTTGGAGGCCTCGCGCAGCAGCCCGTTGCAGGCGGTGCAGCGCGTCCAGGGGCGCAGCTCGGGCTGGAAGCGGTCCAGGACGTCGCGGAGCTGGTCGTCGGGCCGGGTGCTGTAGACGAAGGCGCCGGCCCACAGTTCGCGGCGGCGCAGCAGGCCCCGGTCGCGGCTGAGCATGACGCGCCGCTCGGCGGCGGAGCGGGCGGCGAGGGCGGGGTCGCCGATGTCCGTCGACTCGTACGCCGTGTCCACGCCGAGCAGCCGCATGCGGCGGGCCAGCGTGCCGAGGTGCACGTCGAGGAGGAACCGCAGGGGCGCGCCGGGGACCCGCTGGGGGCGCTGCACGGTCTCGACGCTCACTCGCTCGCCGTCGGCCGGGACGTGCGACGCCGGTACCTCGCGGCCGTCGACCACCAGGGCGCCGACCTCGGTGAGCGGGACGCCGAGCGACTCCACGACGTGGCCGAGGGCCGAGACGCCGTCGGTGCGCAGCGCGGTGGCGCCGCGGCGGCGTTCGCCGGCCAGGAAGACGTGCAGCTCGGAGGCGAAGGCGACGTGGATCTCCGGACGGTTCACCCGGTCAGGATGACACGACGGCCGCGGACCCGGCCGGTGCTTTTCGCGCGCCCGCGGGCCCGGTCACCCGTGCTGGTACGCCACCAGGGAGATCCCGACGTAGTGCGTGATGAACGCCGCCAGGGTGAAGGAGTGGAAGACCTCGTGGAAGCCGAACCAGCGCGGGGACGGGTTGGGGCGCTGCAGGCCGTAGATCACGCCGCCGACGCTGTAGAGCAGGCCGCCGGTGATCACCAGGACGAGGACCGTGGCGCCGCCGGCCCGCAGGAAGTCCGGCAGGTAGAAGACGGCCGCCCAGCCCATGGCGATGTAGCAGGGCGTGTAGAGCCAGCGGGGTGCCCCGACCCAGAACACGCGGAAGAGGATGCCGGCCGCGGCGGCTCCCCAGATGCCCCACAGCAGCCACTGCCCCTTGGCGCCGGGCAGGAGGAGCACGGTCAGCGGTGTGTAGGTGCCCGCGATGATCAGGAAGATGTTGGCGTGGTCGAGCCGGCGCAGGATGCCGTCCATGCGCGGGCTCCAGTCGCCGCGGTGGTACAGCGCGCTGACGCCGAACAGCAGGCACGCCGTCAGGGCGTAGATCCCGCAGGCGAGGCGGGCGCGGGGGGACGTGGCGAAGGCGGTGAGCACCAGGCCGGCGATCAGGGCCGCGGGGAACATGCCCAGGTGCAGCCAGCCGCGGAGCTTGGGCTTGACGGGGTGCGGCAGGGTGAGCGCGACGGGGCCGCGGCCGGCGGCCGACGACTCCGTGCGCGCGTCGGGGGCGGACGCTGTCATGCGCTTCATCGTACCTACGCAACCGTAAGTTATGCGTCTGAGGATGGCGTTGGCGGCCGGGAGTGGCCATGGTCTCACGGGGACACCCGGCCATGGATCTGACGGAGTACCCCGGGTGAGAAGGCGGTAACGCCCGGAGGGCGCCGGAGCGAGTGGCGATGCTCACTCCGCTCACCTGTGAGGCCCTCTGGACATATGGGCGATCTCGTCGGATGATCAAATGAGTGCGGTCGGCACCGGATGAGCGCCAGACGTGAACCGTGAAGCATCCGGGTCGCAGCCCCCACGGGGCCTCCAACCAAAAAAATCCCTCATTTAGGAGCAATCGTGGCGCGCGACATCGCGGCTCCCTCCGTGGTCCCCACCAACCACCAGGAACTGATCTCGTGGGTCGACGAGATCGCCGAACTGACGCAGCCGGACGCCGTGGTCTGGTGCGACGGGTCGGAAGCCGAGTACGAGCGACTGTGCGAGGAGCTCGTCCGCAAGGGCACCTTCAGGAAGCTCGACCCGATCAAGCGCCCCAACTCCTACTACGCCGCCTCCGACCCCACCGACGTCGCCCGCGTCGAGGACCGCACCTTCATCTGCTCCGAGAAGGAGGAGGACGCCGGCCCCACCAACCACTGGAAGGCCCCCGCCGAGATGCGGGAGATCTTCCAGGGCTCCGGAGGGCAGGGCGGCCTGTTCCGCGGCTCGATGCGCGGCCGCACCATGTACGTCGTGCCCTTCTGCATGGGCCCGCTCGGCTCGCCGCTGTCCGCGATCGGCGTCGAGATCACCGACTCGGCCTACGTCGCCGTCTCCATGCGCACGATGACCCGGATGGGCCGGGCCGTCCTGGACGAGCTGGGCGACGAGGGCTTCTTCGTCAAGGCCGTCCACTCGCTCGGCGCCCCGCTGGAGCCCGGCCAGGCGGACGTCCCGTGGCCCTGCAACAGCACCAAGTACATCTCGCACTTCCCGGAGTCCCGCGAGATCTGGTCCTACGGCTCCGGCTACGGCGGCAACGCCCTGCTCGGCAAGAAGTGCTACGCCCTGCGCATCGCCTCCGTGATGGCCCGCGACGAGGGCTGGCTCGCCGAGCACATGCTCATCCTCAAGCTCACCCCGCCGCGCGGCGAGTCCAGGTACGTCGCCGCCGCCTTCCCGAGCGCCTGCGGCAAGACCAACCTCGCCATGCTGGAGCCGACCATCCCCGGCTGGACGGTCGAGACCATCGGCGACGACATCGCCTGGATGCGCTTCGGCGAGGACGGCCGCCTCTACGCGATCAACCCCGAGGCCGGCTTCTTCGGCGTCGCGCCCGGCACCGGCGAGCACACCAACGCCAACGCGATGAAGACGCTGTGGGGCAACGCCGTCTTCACCAACGTCGCCCTCACCGACGACGGCGACGTGTGGTGGGAGGGCATGACCGAGCAGCCCCCGGCCCACCTCACGGACTGGAAGGGCAACGACTGGACGCCCGAGTCGGACACCCCGGCCGCGCACCCCAACGCCCGCTTCACCGTCCCCGCCTCGCAGTGCCCGATCATCGCGCCCGAGTGGGAGGACCCCAAGGGCGTGCCGATCTCCGCGATCCTCTTCGGCGGGCGGCGCGCCACCGCCGTACCGCTCGTGACGGAGTCCTTCGACTGGAACCACGGCGTCTTCCTCGGCGCCAACGTGGCCTCCGAGAAGACCGCCGCGGCCGAGGGCAAGGTCGGCGAGCTGCGCCGCGACCCGTTCGCCATGCTGCCGTTCTGCGGCTACAACATGGGCGACTACATGGGTCACTGGGTCGACGTCGCCAAGGGCAAGGACCAGTCGAAACTGCCGAAGATCTACTACGTCAACTGGTTCCGCAAGAACGACGAGGGCGCCTTCGTCTGGCCCGGCTTCGGTGAGAACGGCCGCGTCCTGAAGTGGATCGTGGAGCGCCTGGAGGGCAGGGCCGAGGGCGAGCAGACCCCGATCGGCGTGCTGCCGGCCAAGGGCGCCCTCGACACCAGCGGCCTGGACCTGTCCGCCGAGGAGCTGGACTTCCTGCTCTCCGTCGACAAGGAGGTGTGGCGGGAGGAGGCCGCGCTGATCCCCGAGCACCTCAACACCTTCGGCGACCACACGCCGAAGGAGCTGTGGGACGAGTACCGCGCGCTGGTCGAGCGCCTGGGCTGATCCCCCCGAGAACCCCCGCGGCCGGCCCCGATGGGAGCCCTGACCAGTGATCGTCACGGGCCGGTCGCGGTGGCGGCACATGTCACGAACCGAGGCCCCGTACAACGGCGTGCGGGGCCGTGCTGCCGCGCTCCCTTGAACACGGGATCTTCACCACTGCTGCATGGGTACGGCACGAGCCCCGCCATCACTGGCGGGGCTCTGTCCACATTGTGGTGCGCGTGGTTTCATGGCGCCCGGTCCGCGCGTCGCTGCGGGTGCACGCGGACCGGGGCCGTTCGGGGAGCCCGGTGGGCTCAGTGGGACGCGAGCGCGCGCGGCTCCAGGGCCGCGGCGTGGGCGTCCATGCGCTCGGCGGCCAGGATGGCGGCGGCCGTGTCGGCGCGGGAGGCGGCGACGACCAGGGCGCGGCCCGCCAGGGCGTGGGCCCGCCGGTGCAGGGCGTCGGTCCGGGGCGCGGGAGTGGCGGTCGCCGTGGCGCGGGCCGGCGGACGTCCGCCCCGCAGCCGGGTCACCTGGGCGGCGAGCCGCTCGGAGGCGGCCTCCAGATCGGTGGACGGGGCCAGCGCGCGCAGCTCGTCCGTGACGGCGAGCAGCGCCGCGAGATGGCCCGCGAGCTGGATGTCCAGCTCCTCCTCACGGGACCGGTGGGGGAAGTCGGGGGCGCTGTCGGCCATCGTGCTGTGGACCGACTTGGTGCGGATCGGCTCGTACATGGGATGGCCTCCTGAACTCCAACAGGAAACCATCCTAGCTTAGATTTCGTCTAAAGTTGTGTCGGGTACGTCTCTAGGGCTGGCTGTAGCCGTCCAGGAAGCGGCCGATCCGGCCCACCGCGTCCCGCAGGTCCGTGACCGCGGGCAGGGTCACCACCCGGAAGTGGTCCGGCTCGGGCCAGTTGAAGCCCGTGCCCTGCACGACCATGATCTTCTCGCGGCGCAGCAGGTCCAGGACCATCCGCCGGTCGTCCCTGATCTTGAACACCTTGGGGTCGAGGCGCGGGAAGAGGTACAGCGCGCCCTTCGGCCGCACGCACGTCACGCCCGGGATCCGCGTCAGCATGTCGTAGGCGACGTCCAGCTGCTCCTTCAGGCGCCCGCCCGGCAGCACGAGGTCGCTGATGGTCTGGCGTCCACTGAGTGCGGCGACCACGCCGTGCTGGCCCGGCATGTTCGCGCACAGCCGCATGTTGGCGAGGATCGTCAGGCCCTCGATGTAGGAGTCGGCGTGCGCGCGCGGGCCGGAGATCGACATCCAGCCGACGCGGTAGCCGGCCACCCGGTAGGCCTTCGACATGCCGTTGAAGGTCAGCGTCAGCAGGTCGGGGGCGATCTTCGCGGTCGGGGTGTGCGTGGCGCCGTCGTAGAGGATCTTGTCGTAGATCTCGTCGGAGCAGACCAGCAGGTTGTGGCGGCGGGCGATGTCGGTGAGGCCCTTGAGGACGGCGTCGTCGTAGACGGCGCCCGTCGGGTTGTTCGGGTTGATGACGACGATCGCCTTGGTGCGGTCGGTGACCTTCCGCTCCACGTCCGCGAGGTCGGGCATCCAGTCGGACTGCTCGTCGCACCGGTAGTGCACGGCGGTGCCGCCGGACAGGGAGACGGCCGCGGTCCACAGCGGGTAGTCCGGCGCCGGGACGAGCACCTCGTCGCCGTCGTCCAGCAGGCCCTGCATCGCCATGACGATCAGCTCGGAGACGCCGTTGCCGATGAAGACGTGCTCGACGTCCGTCTCGATGCCGAGCGTCTGGTTGTGCATCACGACGGCCCGGCGCGCGGCCAGCAGGCCCTTCGCGTCGCCGTAGCCGTGCGCCGAGGACACGTTGCGGAGGATGTCCTCCAGGATCTCGGGCGGGCACTCGAAGCCGAACGCGGCCGGGTTGCCCGTGTTGAGCTTGAGGATGCGGTGACCGGCAGCTTCCAGCCGCATCGCCTCCTCGAGCACCGGACCCCGGATCTCGTAACAGACGTTGGCGAGCTTGGTCGACTGGATCACCTGCATGTCTGGGAGCTTACGGCCCGGTAAAGCCGTCCGGGCCGTGTTTTCCGCCACGTGAGACGCGGCGGTTTGGGTGGTTATCGCCGCCGGCTGTCCCCGGAGCCCCTCCCGTCCCTACAATGCGCGGCCATGGCGAGGCCACCCCAGTACGACAACGGGCCGTACGGTGCGCGTCCGGCGGCCGGTGCTCCCGGCGCGCCGGACCTCCACGGTGCCCACCGGGCGGCCGGTGCGCCGTGGGCTCACCCGAACGTGTACGTCCCACCGGCCGCACCGCCACCCGCGTACGACGCGTACGCCGATCCGGCGACGGCCCACGGCTGGCGGAGCGAGTACGACGAGACGCGGCAGCTGCCGCCCGTGCCGGAGGCGGACCGCGACGGCGGCTCCGTGCGGCGCCCCCCGGGAGGCCGCCGGGGTGCGCGGCGCAAGCCGAGTCCCTGGCGTTCGCGCGGGGCGGCCGTGGCCGTCGGCGCGCTGGGGGCGGTGTCGGCGGCGGCCCTGGTCGCGGGCTTCTCCCTCGGGCGTTCCGCGGGCTCCCCGGGCGGCGCCGAGGGCAGGGACGACCGTACGAGCCCGACGGCGGTCGAGTCCGAGGAGGCCGAGCAGGAGACGGAGGCGAAGGAACGGGGAGGGCGGCGGGAGAGCGGCGCTCCGGGCGAGGCGCAGCCCACGGGGGCGCCGGGAAGCGGTACGGCCCCGGCGTCGGCGGGCCCCGCGTCACCGAGCGCCTCGGAGCAGCCGGACGGACCCGGCGCCCCGGGCTTCCCGGGCGTCCCGGTGGGTTCCGCCCCGGCCGCGAGCCCTTCCTCCGCCCCGGCGACGGCCACGGCGTCCGCACCGGCCCCGGCGCCCACGACCGACGCACCGGCCGGGCCCCGCGACCCCGCCGGCAAGCCGGGCAAGGGGGGCGGCCGGGGCCCCAAGTAGGCGGCGCCGGCGGCCGGGCGGCTCACACCGGGGTTCTGCGGACCGCCCGCCCCGCCAGCACGTCCGTCCTGCGGCCGTCCTCGACGGCGAACCGGCCGTCGACCAGGACGTACGGGATGCCCGTCGGCAGCGCGCGCGGCTCCTCGAACGTGGACCCCGCCGCCACCGTCGCCGGGTCGAACAGGACCAGGTCGGCGCGGTGGCCCTCGCGGACCAGGCCGCGGTCCGGCAGGCGCAGCCGGGCCGCCGGGCGCCCGGTCAGGTGCGCCACGCACTCCTCCAGGGACAGCACCCCCAGCTCCCGCACGTACCGGCCGAGGTAGTGCGGGAACGTGCCGTACGCCCGGGGGTGCGGCTTGGCGCCCTGGAGGATGCCGTCCGAGCCGCCCGTGTGGACCCGGTGCCGCATGATCGTGCGGACGTTCTCCTCGTGGCCGACGTGCTGGAGGATCGTCGGGGCCAGCCGGTCCGTGAGCAGCAGGCGGCGCGCCACCTGCCACGGCGTCTCGCCCCGGTCCGCCGCCGACCGCGCCACCGTGCGGCCCACGTACGGGGCGAGGGACGGGTCCGCCACCCCGGAGACCTCGATCGTCTCCCACTCCACCGGCACCCCGTGGCAGCCGTCCGAGCCGGTCTCCTCCAGGTGGTGACGGATGCGCTCGGCGGTCTCCTCGTCGGCCAGGCGGCGCAGGGTCTCCTCCGGACCGCCCTCGCTCGCCCAGCTCGGCAGGACCGCCACCAGGGTCGTGCAGCCGGGGGTGTAGGGGTAGGTGTCGAGGGTGATGTCGGCGCCCGCCGCCAGCGCCTCGTCGAGCAGGGCCAGCAGCTCGGGCGCCCGGCCCTCGTTCACGCCGAAGTTCATCGTCGCGTGGGCCAGGTGCAGCGGGCAGCCCGCCTCGCTCGTGAGCGTCACCATCTCGCGGTACGCCTCCAGGGCGCCCACGCCGTAACTGCGGTGGTGCGGGCAGTAGTAGCCGCCGTACCGCGCCACCACCCGGCACAGCTCGGTGAGTTCGGCGTCCTTCGCGTACATGCCCGGCGTGTACGTCAGCCCCGACGACAGGCCGACCGCGCCCTCCTCCAGGCCCTCCGCCACCAGCCGGCGCATGCGGTCCAGCTCGGCCGGGGTCGCCTCGCGGTCCTCCCAGCCGACCGCCAGCGCGCGGACCGTGCCCTGCGGGATCAGATAGGCCGCGTTGACCGCGATGCCCTGCCCGTCGACGCCCCGGTCCAGCCGGTCCAGGTACTCGCCCACCGAGCGCCAGTCGAAGTCCAGGTCGTCGCCGTGGCCGTTCCAGCCGGCGATCGCGCGGCGCACCTCGCCGAGGGTGCGGTCGTCCACCGGCGCGTACGACAGGCCGTCCTGGCCGATCACCTCCAGCGTGACGCCCTGCGCGACCTTCGCGCTGTGGTCGGGGTCGCGCAGCAGTGCCAGGTCGCTGTGCGCGTGCATGTCGACGAAGCCGGGGGCCAGGACGAGGCCCTCGGCGTCCACCTCCCGCGTCGCCCGGGGGCGCTGGCAGCCCGCTGCCGCCGCCTCCTGGACGATCGACACGATCCTGCCGCCGGCCACGACGACATCGGCGCGGTAGGAGGGGCCGCCCGTGCCGTCCACGACGTCCGCGTCCCGGATGACGAGGTCTTCCATCGGGGTCCTCTCAGAAGAACGTGCGGATGTAGTCGACGACCGTGCCGTCCGCCTGCGCGAGGGGGATCAGCGGCCACTTGTCGAAGGACGTGCACGGGTGGGACAGGCCCATGCCGAGCCAGTCGCCCACCTCCAGGTCGGCGCCGGGGTCCGTGCGCACCCAGGCGTGCTGGTCGGACAGGGCGGTCACCGTGACGCCGGTCGCCGGGCGCTCCTCGCCGTCGCGCCGGACCACCTGGGCCAGCGGCAGGTCGAGGTCGTGGGCGGCGTCCCGCTTGCCCGCGTTGACGAACGCCTGGTCCGGCGAGGGACGGGACACCACCTGCGCCCACAGCCGGAACGCGGGCTCCAGGGCGCCCTCCTCGGGGACCCGGTTGAACGGGGTCAGCCTGCGGTAGTGGCCGTCGTCGTGCGAGACGTACGCGCCCGAGCGCAGCAGCCTCAGCACGGGCCGGGACAGCTCGGGCAGCTCCGCGAACACGTCGGCCACCGCGTCGAACCAGGCGCTGCCTCCCGCGCTGACGACGATCTCGCCGAGCCCCTCGAAGCGCCCCGCCCTGTCGAAGTCGACCGCCAGCGCCACCAGCCTGCGCAGCCAGGCCCGCACCCGCTCCGGGTCCGCCCGCGGCACCTCCCCCTCGTAGCCCGCGACACCGGCCAGGCGCAGGGTGGCCGTGGCCGCCACCGCGTCGGCGACCGCCGCGCACTCCGCCTCCGTGCGCACGCCGGTCCGGGCGCCCTCGCCGCCGGCCAGCTCCACGACGACCTCCACCGGGCGGGGCGTCCCGCGCAGCGCCGCGTCCATCAGCCGCACGCCGCGCACCGAGTCGACGTAGCAGACGAACCGGAACGCCGGGTCGGCGGCCAGCTCGGCCGCGATCCAGCGCAGCGCGGCGGGGTCCACCAGCTCGTTGGCGAGGAACACCCGCTCGATCCCGAACGCCCGCGCCACCCGCACCTGGTGGGGCACCGCGAGCGTGATGCCCCACGCGCCGCGCTCGATCTGGCGCCGGAACAGCTGCGGCGCCATGGAGGTCTTGCCGTGCGGGGCGAAGGCGAGGCCGTGCCGGGCCGCGTACGCCTCCATGAGCCGCAGGTTGTGCTCCAGGCGCTCGGCGGACAGGGCCAGGACCGGCGTGGTGAAACCACCGGTGAACAGGTTGCGGCGCTGGGCGGCCAGCTCGCCGACGGTCAGGCCGTCCGCGTCCGGCGGGAGCCCCTTGAACCGGTGGTCGACGCGTTCCCCGGCCAGACGGTCGAGAGCTTCGCTGCTCATGTACGCCTCCCTGATCAGGCAGATTGCATATTCTGCAACAAACGTTGCGTATATCGCTCACCGCTGTCTAACATCTCGGCCAACGCGGGGTCAACGGATACGGCCCGACCCCCCGGCCGAGGAGCTACGACCATCGTGACCGTCACCGGACCCCGCAAGGCCCCCGACGTCGTGGACGTCGTCGCGCTCGGCGAGTCCATGGTCACGTTCCTGCCCTCCCGGCCGGGCCGCCTCGCCGACGTGCCCTCCTTCGACCGGGCCATCGGCGGCGCCGAGTCCAACGTGGCGTGCGTGCTGGCCGCCGCCGGGCACACCACGCGCTGGGTCAGCAGGGTCGGCGCCGACGGCTTCGGCGACCACCTGGTGGAGACGATCGCGGGCTACGGCGTCGACACCGGCTCGGTGCGCCGCGACCCGGCCCGCCCGACCGGCGTCTACTTCCGCACCGCCGGGGACCGCGCCACGGACGCCCACGAAGTGGCGTACTACCGGGCGGGCTCGGCGGCCTCCGCGATGAGCCCGCACACCGTCGACCTGGCCGCGTGCCGCGCCGCCCGCGTCCTGCACCTGTCGGGCATCACCGCCGCGCTCTCCACGGGCTGCCTGGACCTGCTGCGCGAGCTGACCGCGCCCGGCCCGGACCGGCCCCTCGTCTCCTTCGACGTGAACCACCGGCCGGGGCTGTGGCGCGAGGACCCGTCCGGCGCCGGGGTCCTCCTCGACCTGGCCCGCGGGGCGGACATCGTGTTCGTGGGGGAGGACGAGGCGCAGGAGGCGTGGGGCGTCGCCGGGGGCCCGCCGGCCGTCCGCGAGGCGCTGCCGCAGCCGCGGCTGGTGGTGGTGAAGCAGGGGGCGACGGGGGCCACAGCACTGGCCGACGCACAGCCCGCCGTGTTCGAACCGGCCCCCCACGTCACCCTGGTGGCCGCGACCGGCGCGGGCGACGCCTTCGCCGCGGGGTTCCTCTCCGCCACCCTGCGCGGCCTGCCGCTGCGCACCCGGCTGCGCCACGGCCACCTCGCGGCCGCCGCCGCCCTCACCGCCCCCGGCGACCTCGCCGCGCCCCCCGCCCGGGACCACGCCGACCGCCTGGCCGCCCTCGACGCCGCCGCGTGGGGGAGACTGCGACTCGGCCCCGGCTGGACAGCCGCGGACGGCGACCGGGCCGACGAGGAGGTATCCACGCCATGAGCCAGACCGTAGACCGGGCCCTGAGCATCCTGCCGCTGCTCGCCGAGGGCCCCGCCGACCTCGGGCAGGTCGCCGACCGCCTCGGCGTGCACAAGTCCACCGCGCTGCGCCTGCTGCGCACCCTGCACGAGCACGGCTTCGTCTACCGCCAGTCCGACCAGCGCTACCGCCTCGGCGCCCGCCTCATCGCGCTCGCCCAGGAAGCGATGGAGAACCTCGACGTCCGCGAGATCGCCCACCCCCACCTCGTACGCCTCAACGAGACCTGCGGGCACACCGTGCACCTCGCCGTGTACGAGGAGAACGAGGTGCTTTACATCGACAAGGTCGAGAGCCGCTACCCGGTGCGGATGTACTCCCGGATCGGCAAGCCCGTCGCCATCACCGTCGCGGCCGTCGCCAAGCTGCTCCTCGCCGACCTGCCCGAACCCGAGCGCCGCGCCGTCGCGGACAAGCTCGACTACCCCCTGTACACGCCCCGTTCGACCCCCAACGCCGACGCCTTCCTGAAGGAGCTGGCCACGGTGCGCGAACAGGGCTGGGCCACCGACCTCGGCGGCCACGAGGAGTCCATCAACTGCGTCGCCGCGCCGATCCGCGGCGCCGACGGCCGGGTGGTCGCCGCGATGTCGGTCTCCGCGCCGAACGTCGTCGTCACCGCCGACGAACTCCTCACCCTGCTCCCGCTGGTGCGCCGCACGGCGGACGCCATCAGCGGCGAGTACTCCGGCAGGACACCAGCAAAGGGCACCGCATGACCGACAAGACCGCGCTCACCCCGAAGACCCACACCACCCCGCCCGCGAAGTTCTCGCACGGCGTGAAGAAGGGCAACATCCTCCAGGTCGCCGGACAGGTCGGCTTCCTCCCCGCCGAGGAGGGCAAGCCGCCCACGCCCGCCGGCCCCACCCTGCGCGAGCAGACCCTCCAGACCCTCGCCAACGTCAAGGCGATCCTCGAAGAGGGCGGCGCGACCTGGGACGACGTGATGATGATCCGCGTCTACCTCACGGACACGGCCCACTTCGCCGAGATGAACGACCTCTACACCACCTACTTCGAGGAGCAGGGCCTCACCCAGCCGCCCGCCGCGCGCACCACGGTCTACGTCGGCCTGCCCGCGGGACTCCTCATCGAGATCGACGCGCTGGCCGTCCTCGGCTGACGCGCCCGGCTCCCCGCACCCCCCTCCACCGGCACGGCACGGCGCCCGCACCCCGGGGCGCCGTGCCGCGATTCAACGACGGCGGTTTCTGGATGGTCGCCAAGTACTTCGGCATCAGCGAGCGGGACACGCTCAAGACCTGGACGGTACTGGAGAGCGTGCTGTCGGTGGCCGGTTTCGCGGTGGCCGCGGTGCTCAGCGTCTTCGTGTAGACGTGGCGCGTTCGTGTAGGCGTCTGATAACGAAGTTGGGGCCGACTGTGCCAGGCACAGGTTTGTCGACCATACTGCTCCGCTGTGGAGCAGCGCATAGGTTCGAGCAGCCAGCCCCTGACGGGCGCCGGATTCGACCCGGCTTTCATCCCCGGGCTCACCCCGCCCGCGTCCGGCGAGGACGCCGGGCCGAAGCAGGCCGCGGACGCCGCGGCCGAACCGGGGGAGCCGGAGGAGAGCGAGGAGCCGGAGCCCGCCGCCCCCGAAGCGGGGGAGGAGCCGGCCTCCTCCGAGGAGGAGGCCGGCCCCGACGGGCCCGTCTTCGAGGCGTCCGACTTCCGCGCGCGGATCGTCGCCGACCACCGGGGCGTACGCATGCGTCTGGACGACCAGGAGTGCGAGTTCCGCTGGGACGAGATCGCCGCCGTGGAGACCGAACTGCCCCGCTTCGGCAAGCTGTTCACGGTCACGGTCCACACGCCCGACCGCCGCTGGTACCCCATCGAGATCCTGGCCGGGTCCCGGTCCCTGCACAAGGAATGGGACGCGCAGCTGGACCAGGTCCTGGACGCCTACTTCGACGACACGGCGGGCGAGCAGCAGGAGGACTAGCCGCAGTACTGCGCGGCCTTGCCGATCGACCGGTACATGCAGTCCGCGTTCTCCAGCAGTTGCAGCACGGCGTCACGGTTGCGTGCGGTCTCCCGCTCGATCACCTCGTCGGGCGGGTAGAACCCACCCCCGGAGCTGGACGCCGGATACATCTCGAAGGTGTACCCGAAGATCCTCTGGCTGCCCCACAGCCAGTCGTCGATCGACCCGTCGGTGATGTACAGGTCGCTGGACTGCTCCGCCGTGTACCCGTTGCTGGCGCCCATCTTCTGGCCGACGGCCGCGAAGGCGTTCCGGTCGTCCGCCGTCATGCCGGTGGTCGTGTCGGAGTACGTGTAGCCGAACGGCCACAGCACCAGCTCGCTGTACGTGTGGAAGTCGATCCCGGCCGTGATCTGCTGCTTGCCGCCGACGACCCGGCTGCGCACGAAGTCGGCGACCACCTTCACCTCGGGCGCCGACTCGGCCGACGGGCCGCGGTAGGTGTCCGAGGACGGCGAGCCGGAGGAACCGCCGCAGCAGCCCCAGCGGTAGTTCCAGTTCCGGTTGAGGTCCGTGCCGACGTACGTGGAGCCCGCGTTGGGCTGGCGGTTCTTGCGCCAGGAGCGGTAGGAGCCGGACGCGATGTCGTACTCGCCGCCGTCCGGGTTGAGGTCCGGGATGATCCAGATCTCCCGGTTGTTCACCATGTTGGTGACGCGCGAGTCCCTGCCGTAGCCGGCGCCCAGCTCGCGGATCAGGTAGAGCGCCATCTCCACGGTGAGGTGCTCGCGGGCGTGCTGGTGGTGCGTGAACAGCACCTCGGGCTCGGCCTCGTCGGCCGCCACGTTGTCGCTGATCTTGATGGCGACGATGTCCCGGCCCTGGTACGACTTGCCGATGACGCGCCGGCTCATGATGTTCGGGTACGTGGCGAGCCGCTGCGAGATCTCCGCGTTCATCTCGGCGTAGTTGTGGTAGCGCGAGTCGGCGGACGGGAAGTCGTAGAGGCGCATCTCGTCCGCCGCGGAGGAGCGGTCGGGGGCGGCGCCGAGCGGCTGCACCTCGTAGCCGTGCCTGCGCAGTTCGCGGATCTGGGCCGCGCGTCCGGAGACGACGACCGTCTCCTCGTCGGCCTCGTCCACGGTGACGCCCGCCGCGGCGATGGCGGTGCGCATGGCCGGGGTGCTGTGGTGGACGTGGATCTCGTACTGGCGCACCTCCTCGGCCGAGGCGGCCGTGGAGCGGGCGCTGTCGGCGGTGGCGTCGGACGCCGTGGCCGACAGGGGCGCCGCGAGGGCGAGGGCGAGGAGGGTGGCGAGGGCGGCGGTGCGTCTGCCGCCGCGGATGCCTGAGCCTCGGATGCGGAGTCGCATGAAGTCTCCTTGTTTCTCCAGGGGTTCCGGGGTCACCGGAAGTGGGGAGTGGAGCAGGGGGTGGTCCAGCGACGTGCGGGTGGGCGCCCGGTGTGCGGGCTGCCGCTCATCGTTCAGGTCGTGGCATGTGCAGGTCAATAGGGAAGGAGGGCCGACTGACCCTAACCGGCCGGAAACGGCCGCGCCTGCCGCACGCGTGTGCCGGGGTGTCACGGCCCGGTCCCGCCGTACGCGCATCGCGTGAAGAACCCGCAGGCCCTCTTGTCCGGGCGGCACCGATGGGCTTACTTGACCTCCATGGCGGACACCACGGAAAACACCAGCAAGGCCGCGGGCGGCCCCGGCCCGCGCACGTCCAGTTGGCGGTACATCGGACCCGGCATCGTCGTCGCCGCGACCGGCGTGGGAGCCGGAGACCTCGTCGCCACCCTCATCGCGGGCAGCAACTTCGGCTACACGCTCCTGTGGGCCGCGGTCGTCGGCTGCCTCGTCAAGATCTCCCTCGCGGAAGCCGCGGGCCGCTGGCACCTGTCCACCGGCCGCACCCTCTTCGACGGCTGGGCGAGCCTGGGCCGCTGGACGACGTGGTTCTTCGTCGTCTACGTCGTGATCTGGGGCTTCGTCTACGGCGCCGCGGCGATGTCGTCCAGCGCGCTCCCGCTCCAGGCCCTGTTCCCCGACGTGATGGACCTCCAGTGGTGGGGCGTCGCCTGCGGCCTGGTGGGCCTGGCCTTCGTCTGGTTCAACAAGTACGCCGTCTTCGAGAAGGTCATGACCGTCCTCGTCGGCGTCATGTTCGTCGTGACCGTGTACCTGGCGATCCGCGTCACCCCCAACCTCCCCGACGCCCTCGCCGGCCTGCTGCCGGTCCTGCCCGACGAGAAGGACTCGGTCCTCAACACCCTCGGCCTGATCGGCGGCGTCGGCGGCACCATCACGCTCGCCGCCTACGGCTACTGGGTCAACGCCAAGGGCTGGACCCACACCGGCTGGATGAAAATCATGCGGCTGGACAACCGGGTCGCCTACGTGACGACCGGCGTGTTCGTCGTCGCCATGCTCTTCGTCGGCGCGGAACTGCTGCACGCCGCCAACGTCTCCCTCGCGAGCGGCGACAAGGGCCTCGTCCAGCTCGGCGGCATCCTGGAGCGGGAGTACGGCACCGCCACCGCCAAGTTCTTCCTGATCGGCTTCTTCGCCACCTCCTTCACCTCGCTGATCGGCGTCTGGCACGGCGTGAGCCTGATGTTCTCCGACTTCGTCGCCCGCGAGAGGGCCGCCCGCGCGGGCCGCCCCGAGGCGCACGGCGAGGCGGTCGCGGCGGGCGACCGGGAGCGGTCCTGGCCGTTCCGCGCGTACCTGCTGTGGCTGACCTTCCCGCCGATGGTGCTGCTGTTCCAGGGCCAGCCCTTCCGCCTGGTCGTCATCTACGGCGTGCTGGGCGCGGCGTTCATGCCGTTCCTGGCGCTGACCCTGGTGTGGCTGCTCAACTCCTCCCGCACGCCCGGGGAGTGGCGCAACGGCATGCTGAGCAACGCCATGCTGACGATCGCCGGGCTGCTGTTCCTGGTGCTGTGCGTCAAGCAGGTCTGGGACCAGCCGTGGGGGGAGTTCTTCTAGGCGGGTTCCTCCGGGGCGGGCCTCACCCCAGGCTCTGCCACGCCCGGTCGAGCGCGATCCCGCGCAAGTGCGCCCTGCTCGGCGCGGGGGCGTCCCGGGTGGCGAGGCGGGCCCCCTCGCTCGCGCCGGCCATGGACTGAAGAACGCCGGACGGGCAGGGAGCGAACGCCGGACGGGCAGGGAGGGCCGCCGCTGCCGCGGGACCGTCCCTGCCCGTCACCGGGTCCGCCGCCGTTACGGCAGCGCGTGCACGTGCGGGCCCACCGCGTTCGACCACGCGTTGCCGGCCGTCGCGTCCCAGTTGGTCGACCAGGTCATCGCGCCCCGCAGGTCGGGGTACGTCCGCGACGGCTTGAAGGTGCCGCAGTTGGTGCCCTTCGTCAGGCAGTCCAGGGCGGCGTTCACCACGGACGGCGCGACGTACCCGCTGCCCGCGCCGCGCGTCGACGCCGGGACGCCGATGCCCACCTGGGACGGGGCGAGGCCGCCCTCCAGCTGGATGCAGGCCAGGGCCGTCAGGAAGTCGACCGAGCCCTGGCTGTAGACCTTGCCGTCACAGCCCAGCATCGAACCGCTGTTGTAGTACTGCATGTTGACGACCGTGAGGATGTCCTTCACGTTCAGGGCCGTCTGGAAGTAGGAGTTGGACGTCGACTGCATGTCGATCGTCTGGGGGGCCATGGTCAGGATCATCGACGGGCCCGCCTTCGCGGACAGCGCCCGCAGCGCCTGCGTCATGTACGTGGCGTTGAGGCCGTTCTCCAGGTCGATGTCGACGCCGTCGAAGCCGTACGTCTGCATCAGGCTGTGAACGGAGTTGGCGAAGTTCGTCGCCGAGGCGGCGTCGTTCACCGCCACGGTGCCCTTCTCGCCGCCGACCGAGATGATGACCTTCTTCCCGGCCGCCTGCTTGGTCTTGATGTCGGCCTTGAACTGGTCGACCGTGTAGCCGCCCAGGCCCGCCGAGTCCAGGTTGAAGGTCACCGCGCCCGGCGTCGGCGTGGCGTCCGCGAAGGACACCGCGATGATGTCGTAGTGGTTCGGCACGTCGGTGAGCTTCTGGACCACCGCGCCGTTGTTGAAGTTCTGCCAGTAGCCCGTCACCACGTGCTTGGGCAGCGTCGTGCCGCCCCCGCCGTCCTGCCGGGGCGCCGTACGGGCCGTCACCGCCGCCGACTTGGCCGACTCGCCCGCCGCGTTGCTCGCGGTCACCTGGAAGCTGTACGACGTCGCCGCCGCGAGGCCCGTCACGGTCGCGGAGGTGCCGCTCACCGCCGTCACCTTCGTGCCGTCCCGGTACACCGTGTAGCCCGTCGCGCCCGCGACCGTGTTCCAGGCCAGCGAGACCGAGGAGGACGTGGTGCCGGAGACGGCCAGGCCGGCCGGGGCGCCCGGCACGGCCGGGCCCTGGTCGGTGCCGCCGCCCCCGTCGGGGCCGAACACGGACACGTCGTCCACGTAGTAGGCCGCCTGGCCGTACCAGCCGTGCGTGTAGAGCGTGACCGAGGTGGTGGACGCGCCGGTCGTGAAGCGGGTGGTGAGCTGCTTCCAGGACGAGGAGTCCGGTGTCCAGGTCGACACGTCGGTGGTGCCCGTCCCCGTGACGCCGAGGTAGGCGTACCCGCCCTGCACCCACGCGCTCAGCGCGTACGAGGAGTTGGGCTTGACGGCGACCGTCTGGCTGCACCGGGCGTTGTCCTGCCCGGCCGGGGTCGCCTTCAGCGCGGCCGTGCCGCCGTGCACCGGGGAGGAGACCGTCGTGCCGCTGCTCGCGGAACAGGTCCAGTTGCTCAGGCCGGACTCGAAACCGGCGTTCTTGGTGTTGTTGACGTCCGCGGCGGACGCCTGGCCGGCGCCGGCGAACGACAGGGCGAGGGCGGCGAGCGCGGTCGCCGCCCAGAGCCGTCGGCGTCCGGGCATGCCTGGTGCGCGGTCCACTGGTGCCTCCGGTGGTGGGGGAGAAGGGAGGAAGGAAGGGCGGGCGGGAGGGAGGGAGGAAGAGAGGAGGAGCAGGCGGAGAAGGGGGCGGGCGGTGGCCACCGCTGGAGGTACAAGTTGGTCCAGACCAATTCAACTGTCAAGGGGTCCCGACCAAATCGCAGGTCAACCCGCCCGGTTCCACGGCACCTTGCGCACCGGCGGAGCCCTCTCTGCGGCCTACTCCCGCCCCTGCCTCCACGCGTCCAGCAGCATCCCCGCCGCGCACCCCGCCAGCACCACCGCCGTCGACATCCAGAACGCCAGGCTCGTGAACCCCGTCCGGTCCCACCGCAGCGACAGCGTGAGCACCTGCGCCGCGGCCGGGACCGCGCACCCCGCCACCGCGTGCCGCACCGGCACCCCGCGCCACGGCTCCGGATGCGCCCGCGCCGCCGCCCACGTCGCCAGCACCACGCAGACCAGGTTGGGCAGATGCACCAGCGCGAGCGCCGCGCCGAACGAGCCGACGCCCCGCGGCCCGACGAGATAGCCGTACACCACGGTCATCTGCGCGTACTCGGTGAACACCAGGACGAGTACGCCGACCGCCCACGCCCGGACCAGGGCCGGCGTCGGGCCCGAGGTCGTCCCCGCCCGCGGGGACGTGCCGTACGGCGGCATCAGCAGCCTCCCAGGATCTCGTGGCCGAGCAGGGTCGCGAGGCCCAGCGCCGCCATCCCGCAGCCCGCGGTCAGCGCCAGGGCCGCCACCACCGGGGACACCCCGCGCCGCAGCGCCCGCGCCACCGTCACCAGCCGCCGCGCGCACGTCACCGGCAGCGCGGCCGGCAGCACCAGGAGGACGCGGCCGGCGCCCGGCACCGCCACCTCTAGTGCACCTCCACCGATTCGACGATCCGCGCCAGGTCCGCCTCGGACAGCTCGCCCCCGGCCGCGTCGACCCGCACCGCGAACGCCGTGTCCGTGGAGTCCAGGCCGGTGAGGATCACGCCCTCCACGGGGGTGCCCTTCGGCGGCCCGCCGTCCTCGCCGGTCGCCTCGAAGGAGAAGTCGATCCGCTTCGCCTCGTCCGTACCGGCCAGTTCCACGTCCGTCTGCCCCTCGACGTCGGCACCCATCTGGATGCCCGCCTCGGCCGCGACGGCCGCGCGCTCGGCCGAGTCCGCCCGCGTGAAACCGAGCTGCACGGTGATCACCGACACGGTACGGCCGCCCTCCGTGCGCCCGGCCGCCGCCGCGTTGTGCTTGCCGCGCCGGGCCGCTCCCCACTCCTCGTAGCCCTTCGGGTACGACACCGAGACGCCCTTCGTCTCCAGCGTTCCCCAGCCGTCGGGCACGGAGCCGGAACCGGAGCCGGACGGCGAACTCCCGCAGCCGGCGAGGCAGACGCAGCAGGCGAGCGCGAGGGCGGTCAGCGGGCCGGCGGCCAGGTGCGTGCGGCGCGTCTTCATCGTGACGGCTCCTTCCCCGATCAGTTCGCACAGTAGCTGTAGGGCACGTAGGAGCGGCCGTTGCCGTGCGGGGCGCCCAGGAACTCCGCGCCGGTCAGGGTCTCCGCCTTCTGCTCGGTGCTCACCGACAGGCCGAGGCTCATGCCCAGGTTCAGTTCGAAGCCGTACTCCGCCGCGTTCACCTCGCCCGTGTACGTCATCCGGCTGGACTGGCCCTTGTCGAACAGCAGCCGGCCGAACGGGTCGTCCGCGCCCGGCCGGGCCGTCGGCGCGTGGTCGTCGAACATGTACTGGAACGGCGTCGCCACCTGCTCGTTGGCGCTGTCCAGCCACGCCTCCGCGACCGCCCGGTCCGCGTCGCCCTCCGGACCCGCCGGGAAACTCACCGAGTGGGCGACGATCTCGATGCCACTGGCGCTGTCGGTGCCCTTCACGCTGCCGCTGCCGCCCCGCTTGTCACCGCCCGATCTGCCGTTGTCACCGCCGACCTTGGCGCCGTCCCGCCGGCCGCCCTCCTCGACGGTCCGGGTCATGTCGACGCGCACCAGCTTCCCGGTCGCCTTGTCGTACGTGACGGTGATGGTGCCGGTCTGCTTCGTGTTCGCCGTGAACTCGCCGCCGAGCGGGCCCGCCTCGTAGCCCGCCTTGGTGCCGTACTCGATGGACGACGCGTACGTGTACGACTTGGTGTCGGCGTGGGCGTTGTCCGTCCAGGTCACCTCGGGCGCGTACCGGAAGCTGCCGCCGAGCGCGGCGCTCAGCTTCTTCTCGTCGGCCGCCGAGATCCTCAGACCGGCGGACGCCGACGCCTCCAGGCCCACCTTGCCGTAGGTGATCTTCCGGTCGCCGCCCAGGCCCTTCTCGACGCGCTCCCGGGTCTCCTCCTCGTCCTTGAGGGGACCGGACCCGAACAGGTACAGGATGCTCTCGCCGACGCTCGCCTCCGCGCCGCCCGGCATCGTGCGCCGCATCTCGTACATCTGGAGCTTTTCGATGTCGTCCCGGAAGCGCTGCGCCTCCTGCGGGCTCTTGAAGACCCACGTGTCGCCGTTGGTCACCTTGACGCCGAGCCCCAGCTCGACCTTGTCGGTGCCGAACCGGCCCACCGTCATCCCGGGCCTGAAGTCCTTCTTCGCGGCGACGGACGCGGTGTCCGTGAAGGTCAGGTAGACCATCTCGTCCTTGTCGTCGACCCGGCCGTCGCCGTTGACGTCCGTCCTCGCCTTCAGGTGCTGCTCCTGGAAGCCGTACTCCTTGCCGATCTCCCAGAAGAAGACCTTCGCCTTGGAGCCCGCCTTGTCGGTGACCGAGGAGACCTGGCACAGCGACGGTTCGAAGTCGGCGTCGGCCAGCGGCTTCCCCCGGTCCGCGGCGCCGGTCCCGCAGTCGCCGCCGCCGGCGACCTTGCAGATCTGCGCGGCGATCTCGTCGTGGATCAGCTGCCCGAGCCCGGTCGCGGAGATGCCGAGCACGACGGCCGCGCTCACGACCACCATGCCCAGGTACTCGGTGCCGGTGGCACCCCGGTCGCCGAAGTCGCGTCTGTGGTGGCCGTACGTTCGTGTGCCCCCGCCGCCCGTCACACGGCACCCCTCCTCGCGCAGTGGCCTCACCTGTGTGGACGGCGAGAGTAGGCACGGGCGGCCGCGGGCGGCGTGGGCCCGAGGGCCCAAAGGGAGGCCCAGCGTCAACGCGGCGCACGGGACCCACACCCGGCAGACGCCCGGTCCGGCCGGCGAGATGCTCAACCTGCCCCGGTTTGCCTCCTCTTGTGCGATGCCAGTTCCGTTCCAGCTACACAAACGCTGTTCTCCGGTCACAGAGCCGTGGATACAGTGCTGAGGAAGTCACGCAGTGAAGTCACCGGGCTGCGTCGGAGCGACACGCCGACGGGCCGCCGGGCATGGGGAGACGGGGAGCCGCGCGTGCCAACTGCCATTGCCGTGACCAGCGCCGACATGGCGCTGCCACCGCAGGACGACCGGACGGTGCCCGCCGTCGTGCTGCACGACGTCGACCGGCGCCCGCTCGACCACGTGCTGTCCGACACCCAGGTCCTGCTCGACCAGTACGGCCATGTCGTCGTCGTGTACTCGGCGGCCGTGCGGCCCGCGGTGGAACGCCGGCTGCGTACCGTCCGGTCCCTGCTGGAGAGCGACCGGATAGCCCTGTTCCGCCCGGACCTGCCGCCGCTCGGCGTCGCCGTCCTCGCCCGCCAGCTGCGGCAGCTGGCGTCCTGCGACATCAGCCCCGGCGTCCTCGCCTCCGCCGGGCGGCTGCTCACCCACTACATCCACGCCGGGGCGCTGCTGGGCTCCGTCGCCCGGCTCGACCGCATCCCCGTCACCCTCAAGTCGCACGCCCGGTCCTGGGTGCCCGGCAGCCAGTTCGCCGTCCTCGCCCACCCCGAGCCGCAGCTCGTCCGCCTCGGCCCCGAAGCGGTCCTGCCGGGCCCGGAGTTCGGCACCTGGATGCTGGTCGGCAAGGGGCAGCTGCAGTCCGACTGGGTCACCGGCACCCTCGCCACGTCCTGGAACGTGCAAGGGCTGCGCGAGACGGCCCTGCCCGCCGAGTCCGCCCGCTGGTGGGGCACCGGCAAGCTGATCGAGTTCGCCGGATTCCTGCCCGACCTGTCGGTGCTCTACCAGCTCGTCACGTCGGTGCGGCGCGGCGTGTGCCACTGGTGCGGCATCGACGTCATCGGCGACCGCTGCGTCTTCTGCTCCGCGACCCCGCCGGACCACGGCCCCCGCACGGACCACGGGCCGGACCACGGACCGGAGAACCGACCGGACAACCGACCGCAGAACCGACTGGAGCACCGAACGCCCGCCGGCTGAGCCCGCCCCGGCCCCCCACCCCGACCGCCTCCCGCTCGACCGATATCCCCCAATGAGGTTGCACGGTTCATGAACTCCCGTCAGCGCCGCGGCGTGATACTCCTGCTCCTGTCGGTGGTCTGCGCCCTGGGCGCCTTCGCCGGCGTGCTCTCCGTCATCAGCGACGTGAAGTCCAAGGTCGGGCCGGAGGTCACCGCCTACCGGCTGAAGGCCGACGTGGCGCCCTACACGACCCTCAGCACGGGCCAGTTCGAGAAGATCGAGATGCCCGAACGGTGGCTGTCGCAGAACGCCGTCACCGACCTCTCCCAGATCCGCGGCAAGATCGCGGTGACCACCCTGCGGGAGGGCTCCCTGCTGCAGAGCGACATGATCGTCGACCGGCCCGCGCTGCGGCCCGGCCAGCAGGAGGTCGCCATCATGGTCGACGCGGCGACCGGTGTCGCCGGCAAGATCACGCCGGGCTCCACGGTCAACGTGTACGCCACCTTCGAGGGCGAGCGGGAGGGCGCCCCCTCCCAGTCGAAGATCATCGTGACCAACGCCAAGGTCCTCGACGTCGGCGAGATCACCGCCCTGGACCCCGAGGAGAGCGACCGCACGCAGGAGCCCACCGACGCCGTCCCGATCACCTTCGCACTGTCCACCCTCGACGCCCAGCGCATCACCTACGCGGAGTCGTTCGCCCAGCGGGTCCGGCTCGCGCTGGTCGCGCCCGGCAGCGACACCACCGTCCCCGACCGGGAGCGGACGTACGAACTCGCGAAGGACAAGTGAGAGGCCCGCATGCCCACGAGGATCCTCCCGGCAGTCGGTGACGCGGACGCGGTCCGGTCCCTCACGACGCTGCTCAGCCAGCTCCCGGACGCCGAGCCGGTGGCCCCGGTCGTGGACTCCACGCAGCTCGTCGACACCCTCGCGCGGCTCGCCGCCGAGTCCGTGGACGAGCTGCCCGAGGTCGTGGTGGTGCACGAGCGGATCGGCCCCGTCCCCGCGCTGGAACTGGTCCGCGAAGTCGCCCTGCGCTTCCCGGCCGTCGGCGTCATCCTCGTCACCTCGGACCCCAGCCCCGGCCTCTTCCAGGCCGCCATGGACTACGGTGCCCGGGGCCTGGTGGCCCTCCCGCTGAGCTACGAGGAACTCGCCAGCCGCGTCCAGGCCGTCGCCCAGTGGTCGGTGGGCGTACGCCGCCACCTGGGCACCGGGGGTGATGTGTTCACCGGCGCCGGCGGCACCGTCGTCACCGTGTGCGGCGCCAAGGGCGGCGTCGGCACCACCCTCACCGCCATCCAGCTCGCGCTCGCCGCGCAGACCTCCGGGCGCGGCACCGCCCTGGTCGACATGGACCTCCAGACCGGCGACGTCGCCTCCTACCTGGACGTCCAGTTCCGCCGGTCCGTCGCCGACCTGGCCGCCATCACCGACATCTCCCCGCGCGTCCTCGCCGACGCCGTCTTCCGCCACGACTCCGGACTCGCGCTGCTGCTCGCCCCCGGCGAGGGCGAACGCGGCGAGGACGTCACGGACCGCGCCGTCCGCCAGATCGTCAGCGCCCTGCGCTCCCGCTACGACGTCGTCGTCATCGACTGCGGCGCCCAGCTCGGCGGGGCCGGTGCCGCCGCCGTCGAGATGGCCGACACGGCGGTGCTGGTCACCACGCCGGACGTGGTCGCCGTACGGGGCGCCAAGCGGACGGTGCGGATGTGGGACCGGCTGCAGATCCGCAAGGCGGAGGAGACCACGATCGTCGTCAACCGCCACACCCGGGCCACCGAGATCCAGCCGCCCCTGATCCAGAGGATCACCGGCACGAACGTCGCCCGCACGGCGGTCCCCGCCAACTTCAAGGAGCTCCAGGGCGCGGTCGACGCGGGCCGCCTGCACGAACTCGACAGCAAGAGCACGGTGAAGCAGGCACTGTGGGGCCTCGCGGGCGAACTCGGACTGGTCAAGCCCACCGAGGGCGCCCAGAAGGGTGGCAGGCTCCGGGGCGACCGGGGCGCGGTGAACCTGCGGCGGCGCAGGGAGGCGGGCGGATGAGCGGCATGCGGACGAGGGGCGCGGGGGCGGACGGCGGGCGCGTGGACGGCGTGCGGCCGCGGAGCCCGTGGCGCGACCGCGGGCAGGTCACCATCGAGTTCCTCGGCATGACCCCGACCATCGTCGTGACGCTGGTGGCGCTGTGGCAGGCGGTCCTCGTGGGGTACACCTTCACCCTCGCGGGGAACGCCGCCGACGAGGCGGTACGGGCGGGCACGGCGGCGGAGTCCGGCCGGTCGGGCAAGTGCACGGCGGCCGGGCTCGACAAGCTGTCGAGCGCGTGGAGGGACGGCGCCGACGTGAGCTGCACCACCGGCAACGGCTACGTCACCGCCGACGTCAGCCTCAAGGTGCCCGTGCTGTTCCCGGGCACGATCGACTTCCCGTTCACGGTCAAGGGGCACGCGGGGGCCGTCGAGGAGGCGACACGGTCATGACGTACCGCCGAAGGGACGGCGGCCCGCGTCGTGCGGGTGGCCGGGACCGGGGGCAGGTCGCCCTCGAATACCTGGGCTTCCTCCCCGTCCTGCTGATCGTCGCCCTGGCGGCGGTCCAGCTGGGCCTGATCTCCTACGCCGCCCAGCAGGCGGGGACGGCCGCGCGGGCCGGGGCGCGCAGTGCCTCGCTGGACGGGCCGTACGCCGCGGACTGCCAAGCGGCGGTGAGCGGCTGGGTGTCGGCCCGGATGCAGTGCGCCCGCGCGGACCACGGCGACGAGGTCACCGTGACCGCGACCGTCGACATCCCCTCCGTGGTCCCCGGCTGGGACTTCGGCCCGGCGCGCAAGACCGCCACGATGCCGCTCGACCACTGACCGAGCAACGAGGAGCACCCACGCCATGAGCCTGCGGGCACGCATCAACGCCCCCGAGGAGAACGGCAACCGGGGCGAGGACGGCCACCTGGTCGCCTCCTACCGGGCCAAGCTCCTGGAGGAGATCGACCTCGCGGAGATGAGTTCGCTCGCCGCCGCCGAGCGACGGGTCCGCCTGGAGCGCGTGCTCGGGCACATCATCAGCCGCGAGGGCCCGGTGCTGTCCACGGTCGAGCGCTCCCAGCTGATCCGCCGGGTCGTGGACGAGGCCCTCGGCCTGGGCATCCTGGAACCCCTGCTGGAGGACGCCTCCATCACGGAGATCATGGTGAACGGCCCGGACGCGATCTTCGTGGAACGCGGCGGCCGGGTCGAGCAGCTCCCGCTGCGGTTCGCCTCCAACGACCAGCTGATGCAGACCATCGAGCGGATCGTGTCCACGGTCAACCGCCGCGTGGACGAGTCCAACCCGATGGTCGACGCCCGCCTGCCGTCCGGCGAGCGCGTCAACGTCATCATCCCGCCGCTGTCCCTGACCGGCGCCACCCTCACCATCCGCCGCTTCCCGCGCTCCTTCACGCTCCAGGAGCTGATCGGGCTCGGCTCCGTGGACGAGCACATGGTGTATCTGCTGACCGGGCTGGTGCAGGCGAAGTTCAACGTCATCGTGTCCGGCGCCACCGGCACCGGCAAGACCACCCTGCTGAACGCCCTGTCCGGCCTCATCCCCGAGAGCGAACGCATCATCACCATCGAGGACTCGGCCGAACTCCAGCTCCAGCAGGCGCACGTCATCCGCCTGGAGTCCCGCCCGCCCAACGTCGAGGGAAAGGGCCAGGTGACCATCCGCGACCTGGTGCGCAACTCCCTGCGCATGCGCCCCGACCGCATCGTCGTCGGCGAGGTCCGCGGCGGCGAGTCCCTGGACATGCTCCAGGCGATGTCCACCGGCCACGACGGCTCCCTGGCCACCGTGCACGCCAACAGCGCCGAGGACGCGCTGATGCGGCTGCAGACCCTGGCCTCCATGTCGGACGTGGAAATCCCCTTCCCCGCGCTGCACGACCAGATCAACAGCGCCGTCGACGTCATCGTGCAGCTCACCCGATTCGCGGACGGCGCCCGCCGCATCACCGAGATCGCCCTGCTGGAGAGCCACGGCAGCGAGCCGTACCGGCTGGTGACCGTCGCCCGCTTCAACGCCCGGCCGATGGCCGCCGACGGCCGCATCCACGGCGCATTCGCCTACTACCCGCTGCCGCGCCGCACCGCCGACCGGCTCTACATGGCGAGCCAGCCCATCCCCCAGGCCTTCGGCGTCGCCGAGTCGGCGGACCAGCTCACCACCCGAGAAGCCAGGTAGGTGCCGCCCCCATGGACTTCCAGACCCTCGTCACCCTCACCACCGGCATCACCCTGCTGACCTGCGTCCTCGCCGTCGCCGGACTGCACCTCTACGCGCAGGGCAGGGCCCAGCGGCAGGCCCTCGTGGACCGCCTGTCGGCCACGGGCCAGACCCCGGCCGGCGGCAGGCGCCGCAACTTCGCCGGCCTGGACCGCCGACTGCGCCGCACCAAGGCGGGCAGGAACCTCGAACTGCGGCTGGCCGCGACCGGTCTCGACGTCACGCCGGGCGAGTTCTTCGTCTGCATGCTCGCCACGGTCGCCGGCCTCTGGCTGGTCGGCCAGGCCACCCTGGCGCCCTTCTTCGGCCCGCTGGCCGGCCTGCTGGGCATCTGGGTGGCGCTGCAGTTCCTCAACTGGCAGCGCCAGAAACGCATCGAGAGGTTCATCAACCAGCTCCCGGAACTGGCCCGCATCCTCGCCAACGCCACCCAGGCCGGCCTCGCCCTGCGCACCGCGATCGGCATGGCGGCGGAGGAACTGGAGGCCCCGGCGGGCGAGGAACTCGGCAAGGTCGCCGACCAGCTGGCCGTCGGCGCCTCCCTGGACGACGCCCTCGGCGAGCTGGCGGCACGCCTCCCGTCCCGCGAACTCGTCGTCCTCGTCACCACCCTCGTCCTGTCCAACCGGGCGGGCGGCCAGGTGGTGAGCGCCCTGCGCAACCTCACGGAGACGCTGGAGGAACGCAAGGAGACCCGCCGCGAGGTCCGCACCCAGCTGTCCCAGGTGACCATGACGTCGTACGCCGTCCCGGTCCTGGGCGTCGGCTCCCTCTTCCTCATGAACGGCGTGAAGGACGGCGCCCTGGAACGCATGACCGGCTCGGGCTTCGGCCAGGCGGCCGTGATCATCGCGTTCTCGCTGTACGCCGTCGGCTTCGTCCTCATCCGCCGCCTGTCCCGCATCGACGTCTGAGCAGCAGAGGGGAGATCGAGTCATGGCACTGGTGCTGGCCCTCCTCATGGGCCTCGGCGTCTGGGGCGTCTTCGCCGGCATCCGCATGTACCGGGCGGAGGCCAGACTCCCCGGCGACCTGATGCTCGCCCTGGAGGTCGGCGCCACCCGCACCGGCGCGGTGGACTCCCTGGTCGACCGCCTGGGCATGCGGTACGCGCCCGCCGTCCTGCGGATGATGGGCCCCAAGCAGGTCGCCAAGTACCGCCGCAAGATCGACCTGGCGGGCAACCCGGGCGGCCTGACCATCGACCGCTACGCGGCCCGCCGGGCGGTCTACGGCTTCCTCGGCGGCTTCGGCGGTCTGGTCTTCCTGATGCGCGGCGACATCTTCGTGGCGCTGCTGCTGCTGGCCTTCGGCGCGTTCTGGACGGAGGTGGGCATCTGGGCGGCGATCCGCATCCGCAAGGACGAGATCGAACGCACCCTGCCGGACTTCCTCGACGTCCTCGCGGTCGTGGTCAGCGCCGGGCTCGGCTTCCGCCAGGCCCTGGACCGCGTCGCCTCCAAGTACGAGGGCCCCTGGGCGGACGAACTGCGCATCACCCTGCGCCAGATGGACCTCGGCATGAGCCGCCGCCAGGCCTTCGCGGAACTGCGCCGCCGCAACGACTCCGAGCAGGTCGCCATGTTCGTCACCGCCCTCCAGCAGGGCGAGGAACTCGGCGCGCCCATCGTCGACACGCTGGTCGCCCTGGCGAAGGACATGCGCCGCACGGACGCCCAGAACGCCCGCCGCAAGGCCGCCCGCGCGGTCCCCAAGGCCACGATGATGATCACCACGTTCATGGTCCCGGCCACGATGCTGCTGCTGGGCGCCGGCCTGATCCTGGGCTCCGGCACGGACTTCGGCACGATCACGGGGGAGTGAGCGGAGTGCGGGGACTGCGGCAGGACACGCGGGGTGGGACCGGCGGGGCCGAGGCGACGGACCCGCCGACCACCCGCACCCGCCTGCTGCGCCGCCGCCCGGCCCCGCCGGAAATCACCACACCCCCGACGGGCACGGTCCTCCCGCCCCACACCCGCACGGGCGCCCCGGACATCCCGGTCACGACGGCGACACCGGCGCTGCCGCCGGGGTGGGTGGCGGCGGAGGCAGCCCGGACCGAGGCGGTCACCGGCGGCGGAGCCGGGGCCGGGGACGACGGGAGGAAGGCCACCGAGGGCGCCGAGCCGCCGCTGGGCCCACCCGCACCCGAGGCCGACGAACCCCGCACGGCCGGCGCAGACGGCAACCCCCTCCCGGCCGAAGACCGACCCGTCCCCACACCCACCGCATCCCCCACCATCCCCATCCAGGTCAACGCCCTCCAGGCCATGTGCCGCCAGGTCTTCGGCTTCCGCCTGGCCATGATCGCCCTGGCCGCCCCCGCCGCCCTCCTGAACGCCAACCCGGGCCTCGGCACCCGCCTCGTGGGCACGGCCGTAGTCGTCACCTTCATGGCCTCCTACGCCCTCTTCAGGGACTGGGAACGCTTCGGCCCCCTCCTCCTGCGCCACCCCACCCTCCTGGTCCTGGACACCCTCTTCGGCTTCCTGCTCCTGGTCTCGGCGGGCCCGGACACCACCCTCGCCTACGTCAGCGTCTGCACCCCGCTGCTCGCCGGCCTCGTCTACGGCTGGCGCGGCGCCGCGGCGTTCGCCTCCCTCCAGGCCCTGATCCTCCTCCTGGTGTACGCGACGCTGGAGAACCCGGACCCGAGCATCGCGGAGTCGTCGCTGCTCCCCGGCCTGTGCGTGATCGCCGGCGCCGTGGGCTCCAGCCTGCGCGGCCTGATGCTCCGCTTCGGCGAGGCCACCCAGGCCCTGACGGCGGTCCAGGCCCGCCTGGCGGTCACGGAGGCGGTGAGCGCCGAACGGGCCCGCCTGGCGCGCGAGATGCACGACTCGGTGGCGAAGACCCTGCACGGCGTGGCCCTGCTGGCGGACGGCCTGGCCGGCTCGGCGGACGGCGACCGCATGAACCCGACCCTCATCCAACAACAGGCGGAACTCGTCGCCCGCTCGGCCCGGCGCGCCGCCGCGGAGTCCCGGGAACTCCTCTCCGACCTGCGCCGCGAGTCCGACCCCACCCACGCCACGGACGTCCCGGCCGAACTGGCCGCCCGCACCGCCGACTTCACGGCCCGCACCGGTGTCCCGGCCACGTACCACCCCACCGGCGGCCGGCCCGTACCGCCCGTCCCCCCGGCCGTCGCCCGCCAGCTCCTGACCATCGCCACGGAGGCCATGGAGAACGCCCACCGCCACGCCGGAGCCACCCACGTGGACGTCAGCGCCGGCGTCCACGGCGACCTGCTGCGCGTCAGCGTCTACGACGACGGCCGCGGCCTCCCGCCCGGCACGACCCTCGAACAACTCCGCCGGGCAGGACACTTCGGCCTGGTGGGCATGGTGGAACGGGCGGCCTCGGTGGGCGCGCGCATCCGCATCGGCCGCGGCACGCACCCCCGGGGCACGGAGGTCCGCCTGGAACTCCCCCTCGCCGCCCTGACCACGCGACCAGCCCCATGACCAGGAGAGGAGGCAGCACCATGCCGGACCCGACACTCCCCCCGCCCGGCGGCGAGCACCCGCCCCCCAACCCCTTCGCGGACATCCCGCCGCGACCCCCGCTGCGGGTCGTGGTGGCCGACGACAACCCGGTGGTCCGCGCGGGCCTCACCGCCCTGCTCTCCGGCCGCGAGGACATCACGGTCGTCGCCGAGGCAGCCGACGGCCGTGAGGCCTACGACGCCGCCCGCGCCCAGCACCCGGACGTCGTCCTCCTGGACGTCCGCATGCCCGGCGTGGACGGCATCTCGGCACTGCCGTACCTGGTGCGGATCGCCCCGGTGATGATGCTGACGTACAGCAGGGAATCGGAGATCGTCCAGGAGGCCCTGCGCAGGGGAGCGGGCGGCTACCTGGTCCACGGCGAGTTCACGGTGAACCAGCTGGTGGCCGCGGTGAGGGACATCAAGGAAGGCAGGCCGCACTTCACGGCGACGGCGGCGGGGGCGTTGCTGGCGCAGTTGAGGGATGCGAGTGCACACGGGAAAACGGAGGCAAAGGGTGGCCACTCCCCTCATGAACAACCGCTCAACTCAGGCTCTTTGACACCACTCCACGTATCACCGCCACCCATTTCTACGGAAAACCTTTCGCAGGTGCAACCATCTGTGGGACAGTCGTCGTCTGGGTGGACAGGTGGCCGTCCGGCCGCCCCCGACAGGTCGCGTCACCAACTGAGCACGAGGGAGGCGGAGATCATGGACCTCATCGCGTCCGGGATGAACAACCAGCAGATCGCCGCCACGTGCTTCATCAGCGAGAAGACGGTGAAGAACCACATCAACCGCATCTTCGCCAAGCTCCACAGCACGAGCCGGGCCGAGGCGGCGGCCAAGTGGCTGGGCACGGCGCCGGGCTCCGGCCGAGGGGTGGGGTGAGGCCGGATGACCGCCGGGCAAAGGATGACGCGCTGCGACTGGGCCCCGGCTTGGGCCCGCGATTGGGCCCAGGGACCCTCTGCGCGCCAGGACGCCCCGCCGTACGTTCCTCCTGTCGAGAACGGCACCGCTGAACCCGGAGGGGAACACCATGAGCGACCTGATGCTGAAGACTGCCGTTGCGACCAAGGTGCGCGTGAACGGCTGGAAGAACACGACGGTGGCCGCCATGCAGCGCCGGGCCGGCGACAAGGGGCAGACGGCGGTGGAGTACCTGGGCATCATCGCGGTGGTCGTGGCGATCGTGCTGGCGATCACGGGTACCAACATCGGTCAGACGATCCTCGGCAAGATTCAGGCGCAGATCGCCAAGGTCGCTCCTTGATCCGACTCCGCCGGTACGGCGACGCAGGGCAGGTCTTCCCCATCTACATCACCGTGGTGGGGGGCCTGCTCTTTCTCGCGTTCGCGTACTTCGCGGTCGGTCAGGCAGCGGCGAACCGGAACGGCGCCCAGACGGCCGCCGACGCGGCGGCCCTCGCGGCAGCTCAGGAGAGGCGGGACCAACTCGCCGGCGCCTGGGTGCAGAACGTGCTCGATCCGGGCAAGTGGCAAGACATCTTCGACGGCATCTTCGACGGCAGCCCGGGTGGGGTGCCGGTCTCCCCGTGCGGTCGCGCCGCGCACCTCGCGGCGCTGAACGACGCGCGCCTGGACGGCTGCGATCCTGGGATCCTGCGCTTCACGGTCGAAGTCGAGACGAACAAGACCGTCGGAGATTCGATCGTTCCCGGGACGGAGGAGCGGCGGGCGGACGCGACGGCCACGGCCGTGGTCGAACCCCGCTGTGGGGTCAGGCCCCCGGCCGAGGACGCTCCCGAGGAAACACTGCCACGACTGTCCTGCAAGGGCGGCAAGGACTGGGACCTCGATCCGGACGATCTCACGATCCTGCCTAAACCCGAGGACCTCTTCGACGTCCACCTGGCCGACTGAACAAGCGAACGACGAGTGGAGAAGGAAGCAGAGAGATGAGCATTCGGTTCACTGCGAAGGCCCGCAGGGGGATGGTCGCCTTGACCGTGGCGGCCGGGCTGGCCCTCGGTGTGGCCGGTTGTGGCGGCGGCGACAAAGACACGGCGAGTCCCACGGCGTCGGCCTCCTCCCCTGACAGGGGACCCAATCCGAGTGCTCAGGAGGGGAAGTCCGAGGCACCCTTGGCGGAGCTCAAGGGCATCGAGGGCTTGTTGCTCCAGATCACCTCTGCTGAGAGGGACGCGGGCGGATTCATCACCGTGAACGGCACCGTGAAGAACGACGGTGCCAAGTCGGTGGTGATTCCGCCCCAGACGAGCGGTGACGAGACCGAGGTCATCAAACACGGGCCCTCCCTTGGCGGCGCCACTCTCATCGATTCCAAGGGGAAGAAGCGCTACTACGTGCTCCGCGACACGGATGGGCGTCCACTGACCAGCACCGGCCTGGGCAATCTGGAAGCGGGACAGACGCTGCCGGTCTTCATGCAGTTCCCCGCCCCACCGTCCAGCGCGACCGAGGTCGACCTTCAGGTACCGACCTTCAGCAGCGGCACCCTCAAGATCTCCGGGTGAGGCGGCCATGACCCGTACGCACACCCGAACGCCGTATCCACGCCTCGGCCTCGTCGTCACCGCAGCCACGCTCATGGTCGCCACCAACCTCTACGGCGCTGTGACGGCCCACGCCGACGAGAGCCCCGGCGTCCCCCCGGGCTCCCAGGCCTCCGCCGCGGCACCTGTCGAAGTCGACCGCAACGACCCCGACCTCAAGCTCCCCGAGGGCTCCACCCTCGCCGCCCCCAAAGTCCTCGACATCAAATCCGTCGTCGAAGACCAAAGCGGCGACGAGCGTCGTGAGGACACCAACTCGGACGTGAAGTTCGCGCTCCAGGCCGAGGTGCTGTTCCCCAAGGACAGCGCGAGGCTCAGTGGCGAGGCGAGGGCGCGCATCTCCACCATCGCCCTGGAGATCAAGACGCAGAACGCGACGAGGCTCCGCGTCTTCGGCTTCACGGACAACCTCGGCTCCTCCGCCCACGGCGACGTCCTGTCCAAGCAGCGCGCCGACGCCGTACAGAAGGTGCTGGCCCAGGAACTGAACGACGCCGACATCACCTACGAGGTACGCGGCTACGGCGAGCAGTACCCCATCGCGGACAACTCGTCGGAATCCGGCCGGAAGAAGAACCGCCGCGTGGAGGTCTCCTTCCCACGCGGGGCAAGCTGACGGAACGGACAGCCGCACACACACGAGGACGGGGAGCCATGGCATCGACAACCACCGCACGGACGGCGCTGGCGGCGCTGACCGTCGTGGCAGTTCTCACCTCCGCCGCCGGCTGCAGCAGCGACTCGGACGACCCCGATGCCGCAGCCGGCCCCCCGTCCACCAGCCCGGCACCGACCACCACCAGACCGGCGACCTCCGTCCCCACCCCCGCGGTCACCGCGGCGGACGGGACGGACACCGCCGCCTGCGAGGACGCCAACTGCGAAGTCGCCATCACGGAACCCGTCACCATCCGCTTCAAGGGCCCGGACGGCAGGGCAACCCTCTCCGTCACGAAGATCGGCCCCAACGAGGTGGAGTACACCGTCAAGTCGGGCAACGGCCGCTCCAAGGGCGCGGCGAGCGGCCCGGGCCACGGATGCACCACCTTCCTGTACAGCAACAGCTCCGGCAACTCCTGCGGAGGCGGCCTGGGAGGCACCCGCCCGAGCCCGCAGCCCGGCGCGGTGGTGATCCAGATGACGGGCCACGAGGACGGTACGGCCCTGCTGCACATGGTGTCGCCCTGATCCCGCGTTCCCCGGCGCCGGGCGGGCGGGTCACTCCGCGCCGGCCAGCACCTCCACCCGCACCCCCGCCTTCAGTCCCCACCCCGCCATGACCCCCGCCCCCGCCTCCAGCACGTGCCGGGCGCGCGGCCGGGGCAGGCCGAGCCGGCCCGGCCGCATGGTGCGTACGGCGATGACCTCGAAGTGCCGGTCGAGGTAGGCGACGTCGATCGGGATGCGCATGCGGAAGGTGTGCACGCTGTTGGCGGGGGTGAGGAGCAGCGCCCCGTCGACGCAGTCCCGGCCCAGCAGGCCCTTCGTACGCGCCCGGTACGAACTCGCGATCTCCAGCGGCACCCGCACCGGCGCCCTCGCCGGAGTCCCCGCACCCGGTCCCGCCCCCTCCCCATGCACGACCAGCTCCCCCCGCCCGTCCCGCCACCGCCCCATGCCGGCACCCCTCCGCTCCGTACGTCACGAGCAACCACTGTGCCCCAAGGGGCCCCCGCACCGAGGCGCGTCGTCCCCCGGCCCGGAAATCCTGTTGTTCCCCTCCGCCCCACCCCGATAGGAACACCCCATGACCGATCTAGGCGCAGTCTTCCGCCCCCAGCTGGCCCCCGAGCGGCTGCGGGACGTCGTCCGGGTCGCCGACGAGGCCGGGCTTCAGGAGTTGTGGCTGTGGGAGGACTGCTTCCGTGAGGGTGGCGTCTCCGCCGCCGCGGCGGCGCTCGCCTGGAGTGAGCGGGTGCGGATCGGTGTCGGGCTGCTGCCCGTGCCGCTGCGGAACGTCGCCGTGACCGCCATGGAGGCCGCCACCCTGCACCGCATGTTCCCGGGCCGCCCCGTCCTCGGTGTCGGGCACGGTGTCCAGGACTGGATGGGCCAGGTCGGCGCGCGGGCCGCTTCGCCGCTGACCCTGCTGCGGGAGCACCTCGACGCGCTGCGCGCCCTGCTGCGCGGCGAGCGCCTCACCACCTCGGGCCGTTACGTCACCCTGGACGACGTCGCCCTCGACTGGCCGCCCCAGCACCCCGTCGAGATCCTCGCCGGGGCCACCGGCCCCCGCACCCTGCGGCTGTCCGGCGAGGCGGCCGACGGGACGATCCTCACCTCGGCCACGTCGCCGGACGGCGTACGCGCCGCCCGGCGCCTGATCGACGAGGGGCGGGCCGCGGCCGGGCGGCTCGACGCGCCGCACCGGGTCGTCAGCTATCTGCTCGCCGCCACCGGACCCGAAGCGACCGCCCGGCTGCGCGCCGACCTCGCCGCCGAGGGCCTCGCCGACGTGCCCGGCCTCGGCGCCGCCGGGGACGCCGAGGCCGTCGCACAGGCCGTACGGGCCCTCGCCGACGCGGGTGCCGGCACCGTGATCCTCCAGCCCACCGCCGACGAACCCGACCCGGAGGGCTTCGTACGTTTCGTGGCCGAGCAGGTCCGTCCCCTCGTACCGTCAGCGGCCGGCCCTTCATGAACGGCCGTTCCTTCGAGGAACTCGTCGCCGAAGGCGTCTCCGTACCCACTGAGGGGTGGGACTTCTCCTGGTTCGAGGGGCGGGCCACCGAGGCCCGGCCCTCCTGGGGGTACGCGCGTTCCCTGGCCGGCCGGCTCGGCGCCGCGCGTGCCGCGCTCGACATCCAGACCGGGGGAGGGGAGGTGCTGGAGTTCGCGCTCCGCGAGGCCGCCCCGGCGCGGCCCGGCCTCGCCGTCGCCACCGAGGGCCTGCGCCCCAACGCGGCCAGTGCCACCGCCCTGCTCCGGCCGTACGGCGTCCCCGTCGTCGTCTGCGACCAGGACGCTCCGCTGCCGTTCGCCGACGGGGCCTTCGACCTCGTCTCCAGCCGGCATCCCGTGCGCCCGCACTGGTCCGAGATCGCCCGCGTCCTCGCACCCGGCGGCACGTACTTCGCCCAGCACGTCGGCCCCGCCAGCGCCTTCGAACTCGTGGAGTACTTCCTCGGGCCCCTGCCGGACGAGGCGCGCCACGGCCGCCACCCCGAGCGCGAGCGTGCCGACGCGGAGGCCGCCGGTCTGGAGGTGGCCGACCTGCGCGCGGAACGGCTGCGCATGGAGTTCTACGACGTCGCCGCCGTCGTGCACTTCCTCCGCAAGGTCGTCTGGATGGTGCCCGGCTTCACCGCGGAGGCGTACGAGCCCCGGCTGCACGCCCTGCACGAGAAGATCCGGACCGAGGGGCCTTTCGTCGCTCACAGCACCCGCCACCTCTTCGAGCTCCGCAAGGCCGCCGGGGCCACCTGCTGAAACAGCGGCCGAACCGCCGCACGTCCACGGGCGCGTCCCCGCACGTTTTCCACATCGTTATCCGCGCGGCTCGCATCCCGGCGCGGGTTTCCCGTAAGTTCAGACCAAGGTTATTCGCGTCAGCAAAGCTGCGCGGGCGGCACCGCGCAGTGGAGGGGGCTGCGCGGAGCCGCGATCCTGGTCAAGGCGCGCTCACCCCCGCGTTCACCCGTCGGAGGGACGCCGCGCGCCCGTCATGTTCCGGCAGGCATCGCCGAAATGTCGCTGTTCACGGGGTTCTGCCCCGTTGTCTCCGTGCTGTCGAGCGGTTTCGGCGACGAGTTGTGGCACGCCGGTGCACGCAGCACCACTTACAAAGGGTTATGGTGGAAACCCCCCCTCGGGCCGGTCCGTCTCCCCCCCACGGACCGGCCCGTTTTTTCTGCGTGCGACCGGTCCGCTTCCCTGCGCCCCCGCTACAGTCCGGGACATGTCGAACGATCACCCGAACGGCCGTCCGCCGCAGGCCGCGCCCCACCCGCAGCACAACCCGTACGCCCCGCCCGGCCCCCCGTACGCCCCGCCCGGTCAGGCCGGTGGCCCCAACCCGTACCCGCAGCCCGGTGCCTACGCGCCGCCGGGCGCCCCGTACGCCCCCCATGCCCCCGCGGCACCCCACGCCATGCCCGGACCGGTCCGTGCCGCGCAGGTCCTGGTCTTCGTGATGGCCGGGCTGGCGGTGCTGCACCCCGCCGTCGTCGCCGCGGCCTCCGGCGCCGAGTCCGCCGGGCGTTCCTTCGCGATGTACCTGATGACGGTCCCGCTGTTCGTCCTGGCGTTCCGCTACGGCACCGCCGGCAACGGCGTCCGCATCGCCTCGATCGTGCTGGTGTCCGTGCAGGCCTTCCTCGCCGTCGGCGCGGCCGCCCGGGGCACCGGGGGCGGCTTCCTCCCGCTGGCCGGCGCGCTCACCGTCCTCTTCCTGCTGACCCCGGCGACCGCGCGCGCCTGGTTCCGGCGGCCCCGGGGCGGCGCGGCGCCGCAGCCGCCGTACGGGCCGTACGGCGGCTGACACCCTTTTTCGGGCGCCCGGCGACGGCGGGGGTAGGCTTCGCCCCCGGGGTACTGCCATGCGGACAGCGATTCCCCTCGGCCGCGCCCGGCCGCCGTCGCGGGGGCCGGCGACGACCTGTCCGATCCGTCCGGAGGGACTGACTCACACGTGATCCTGCGCGACAAGTTGCGCAACCTGCTGGTCAGGCTGTACACGCGCCGGGTGGAAGGCCACCTGGACCACGCTCAGGTGCCCAAGCACATCGGCGTCATCATGGACGGCAACCGCCGCTGGGCGAAGGCCGCCGGCTCCACCACCGCGCAGGGGCACCGGGCCGGCGCGGACAAGGTCGAGGAGTTCCTCGGCTGGTGCAGCGAGACGGACGTCGAGGTCGTCACCCTCTGGCTGCTGTCCACGGACAACTTCGACCGGCCGCAGGAGGAACTGGTCCCGCTCCTCGACATCATCGAGGACGTCGTGCGCACCCTCGCCGACGACGGCCGCTGGCGGGTGCACCACGTCGGCACGATGGACCTGCTGCCGCAGCGGATCCAGACCGCACTCAAGGAGGCGGAGAGCGCCACGGCGGACAACACGGGGATACTCGTCAACGTCGCCATCGGCTACGGCGGGCGCCAGGAGATCGCCGACGCGGTGCGCTCGATGCTGTTCGAGGCCCAGGAGCAGGGCACCTCGCTGGCGGAGCTGGCCGAGGCCGTCGACATCGACATGATCGGCCGCCACCTCTACACCGGCGCCCAGCCCGACCCCGACCTCGTGATCCGCACCAGCGGCGAGCAGCGGCTGTCCGGATTCATGCTCTGGCAGAGCGCGCACTCCGAGTACTACTTCTGCGACGTGTTCTGGCCGGCGTTCCGCAAGGTCGACTTCCTGCGCGCCCTGCGCGATTACGCGGCCCGCCACCGGCGCTTCGGCGGCTGACCGCGCCGGGCGCATGACCGCAGGTCACTTTCCGGTCACCGGGCCCAAGCAGCGACGAGTACCGCGCAGGACGGGGACGTAACGCGGAGTTCACCGGGTCGCCGTGCCGCTGTCTGGCATGGCGGCACGCGTTCGAGGGCATAAGGCAAGCAGGTCGACGCCCGAACCACGGGTGTCGGATCTCAGCGGGCGGCACGGGGCCGTCCGCCCGGGAGGCCCTTTGCACCAGCCCGACCGTGCTGTTCCGGCACGGAAGACGCGGAGGGCCGGTTCCCGGCCCGCGGTGCTCCGCGGCCGAGAACCGGTCCAGCTCGACTCCGTCGCTCCCCGACCTCATCCGAGGGGGTACGTCCTTCCGTGGTGACCAGCACAAAGCGCCACAAGCCAGACCGGCGCACCTACGTTCTCGACACCAGCGTTCTGCTGGCCGACCCGAACGCTTTGAGCCGCTTCGACGAGCACGAGGTCGTGCTGCCCGTCGTGGTGGTCACGGAGCTGGAGGCGAAGCGGAACCATCCGGAACTCGGCTATTTCGCCCGGCAGGCCCTGCGGCTGCTCGACGACTACCGGGTCCGGTTCGGCCGGCTGGACGCCCCTATCCCGATCGGGGAACTCGGCGGAACGGTCCGGGTCGAGCTCAACCACTCGGACCCCAGCGTGCTGCCCAGCGGCTACCGCCTCGGGGACAACGACTCCCGCATCCTCGCGGTGGCCCGCAATCTGCAGGCCGAGGGGTTCGACGTCACCGTCGTGTCGAAGGACCTGCCGCTCAGGATCAAGGCGTCGTCCGTCGGGCTCCTCGCCGAGGAGTACCGCGCGGAACTCGCCATCACGGACGCCTCCGGCTGGACCGGCATGTCCGACCTGACCCTGCCCGGCGAGCAGGTCGACATCCTCTTCGAGGAAGGACACCTGTACGCGCCGGAGGCGGCCTGCCTGCCCGTGCACACCGGCCTGACCATCCAGTCGGAGCGCGGCAAGGCCCTCGGGCGCGTCACGCCCGAGGGGAACATCCGGCTGGTGCGCGGCGACCGGGAGGCGTTCGGCGTCAAGGGGCGCAGCGCCGAGCAGCGCATCGCGCTCGACCTGCTCCTCGACCCGGACGTCGGGATCGTGTCGATGGGCGGCCGGGCCGGCACCGGCAAGTCGGCGCTGGCGCTGTGCGCGGGCCTGGAGGCGGTCCTGGAGCGCCGTCAGCACGAGAAGATCATGGTGTTCCGTCCGCTGTACGCGGTGGGCGGGCAGGAGCTCGGCTATCTGCCCGGCAGCGAGGCCGAGAAGATGAGCCCCTGGGCCCAGGCGGTCTTCGACACGCTGTCGGCGGTCACCAGCCGTGAGGTCATCGAGGAGGTCACCGCGCGCGGCATGCTCGAGGTTCTCCCGCTGACGCACATCCGGGGCCGTTCCCTGCACGACGCGTTCGTGATCGTGGACGAGGCGCAGTCACTCGAACGGAACGTCCTGCTGACCGTTCTGTCCCGGATCGGCGCGAATTCACGGGTCGTTCTGACTCATGACGTGGCGCAGCGGGACAATCTGCGCGTCGGGCGCTACGACGGTGTGGTCGCCGTCGTGGAGAAACTGAAGGGTCATCCGCTCTTCGCGCACGTCACGCTCACCCGGTCCGAGAGATCCCAGATCGCCGCCCTGGTGACCGAAATGCTGGAGGACGGGCAGATCTGACGCATATACTCCGTACGGCCCTGTGAGGGCCGACGGGACCGAAGTCGGCGCCGTCCGGAAAGGCGTAGAGCCTAGCCGGGCGGCGTCCGCGTGCGTGCGACTTTCCTGAAACCTCGTGGCGCAAACGAGGTGTGAGCTTTCACACGCACGATGGAATTGCCTTGCGGTGACCGCGTGCGGCAGAGTCTCACTCCTGTCAGGCCCCGCATACGACACACCTGTATCCCCAGCGGTACGGCACCACCCGAGCATCAGCACCAACTGCATAGCGATGTCGTATGCCGCCCGAGCACCAAGCGGCGCTCCCCGCGAGGGAGTTGCCCACCGGGCCCGAGCCTCCCGTGACCCCGCAGTTGGGGAGGCCAGTGCCAGGGGCACGATTGCGTCCGCCAGGGTCACCGAAGCGGGCGATGCTGGAAGGAAAACCGTGTGAGCCGGATTTCGGTCCGGGGATTCGCAGTGGCTTCGGCCACCGCGGTCACCGCTGTCGGAAGCGTCGTCGGCGTTGCCTCGGGCAGCACCGCGCAGAACAACGACGCCGAAGCGACGGCATCTGAGTCGGCAACGCTGCTCGCGGACATCCCCTCGGGTCAGCAGGCCCAGGTGCAGACCGCGTCCCTGACGCAGCAGGCCGACGCACAGGCCATCGCCGCGGACGCGAGCGCCAAGAAGGACGCCGAAGAGGCGGCCCGCAAGGCAGCCGCCGAGACGGCCATCGCCAAGAAGGAGGCCGCCGAGAAGGCGGCCAAGGCGGCCGAGGAAGCGAAGAAGCGCGCGGCGGAGCAGAAGGCGGCCAGCCGCAGCGCCGCCCGCGACGCGTCCAGCTTCGCCGTCCAGGGCTCGTACTCGATCGCGCAGATCCAGGCGATGGCGCGGTCGATGGTGCCGAGCGGTCAGTTCCAGTGCTTCAGCAACATCGTGGACCACGAGTCCGACTGGAACTACAAGGCCGTCAACCCGTCCTCGGGCGCCTACGGTCTCTTCCAGGCCCTGCCGGGCTCCAAGATGGCCTCGGCCGGCGCCGACTGGCAGACCAACCCGGCCACCCAGATCAAGTGGGGCCTCAACTACATGAACGAGCGCTACGGCAGCCCGTGCGGCGCCTGGTCGTTCTGGCAGGCCAACCACTGGTACTAGCCTCACCCGAGCCCGCCGAGCCGCCTCCCGCGCCCCGGCGGCCGCTCAACCCGGCGCTGCCCCTCACCGTCCTACGGTGGGGGGCTTTCGCCATGTACGGTCTGTCGGGACGGCTCCTGGGGGGGAGTGGTGGGGAGAGACGGGGGAAGAGGACTGAACATGTCGCGAGTGCCACGGTGGCTCGGCCGGCTGGGCGCCGGACTCACCGGATTGAGCAGGCGGTTGGACGAGCGCCGCGCCGAGGCGGAGCGGGAGGGCGCCGACCCCGAGCCCGCCGCCCGGTACGTCCCGCCGCCCCCGGAGTACGCCCCCGAGGTCCCCGCCCGTCCCGACCCGGCCCAGGCCGTGCCGTGGGGGATGCGGGTCGCCGCCGAGGCGGGCTGGCGGCTGCTTGTGCTGGCGGGCACGGTCTGGGTCCTCATGCGGATCATCAGCGCCGTACAGCTCGTCGTACTGGCGTTCGTCGGGGCGCTGCTCATCACGGCGCTGCTCCAGCCGACCGTGGCGCGGCTGCGGCGGCGCGGGGTGCCGCGCGGGCTTGCCACCGCCCTGACGGCGATCCTCGGGTTCGTCGTGATGGGGCTGATGGGGTGGTTCGTGACCTGGCAGGTCATGGAGAACATCGACAACCTCTCCGACCAGATCCAGGACGGCATCGACGAACTGCGCAGGTGGCTGCTCAACAGCCCCTTCCACGTCACCGACAAGCAGATCAACGAGATCGCCAAGAACCTGCGCGAGGCGGTCGGCGCCAACACCGACGCCATCACCTCGGCGGGCCTGGAGGGCGTGACGGTCGTCGTCGAGGCGCTGACCGGCATCCTGCTGACGATCTTCTCGACGCTGTTCCTGCTCTACGACGGCAAGCGCATCTGGGAGTGGACGCTGAAGCTCGTGCCGGCGGCGGCCCGGCCGGGCGTGGCGGGCGCGGGCCCGCGCGCGTGGCGGACGCTCACCGCCTATGTGCGCGGCACGGTGCTCGTGGCCCTCATCGACGCCATCTTCATCGGCCTCGGCATCTACTTCCTGGATGTGCCGATGGCGGTGCCGCTGGCCGTGTTCATCTTCCTGTTCGCGTTCGTCCCGCTGGTCGGCGCGGTCGTCTCGGGCGCTCTCGCGGTGGTCGTCGCACTGGTCACGCAGGGCGTGTTCACGGCCGTCATGACCCTCTTGGTGGTGCTGGCAGTACAGCAGATCGAGGGGCACATCCTGCAGCCGTTCATCCTGGGCCGCGCGGTCCGCGTTCATCCCCTGGCGGTGGTGCTGTCGGTGGCCGGGGGCGGCCTGGTGGCGGGCATCGGCGGGGCCGTGGTGGCCGTGCCGCTGGTCGCGGTGACCAACACGGTGGCGGGCTATCTGCGGGCGTACTCCCACGAGGCGGCACTCAGGTACGCGCCCAAGCCGCGCGGGGCGACGGCCTCCGACGTGGCGGCGGTGACACCGCCGGCGCCGCCGGCGCCGCCGTCCGGGCCGGACGAGCGCACCGAGTAGCGCCGCTCCGCGGCGGCACGACAAGGGCCCCGGTCACCGCGAAGGTGACCGGGGCCCCGGTGCGTCGGGTGCGCGGGCACTACGCCGCGAGGACCGCCTCGGCGTCCAGCGTGGTGCCGACGGCCTGGATGACGGACGCGATCTTGAAGGCTTCCTGGATCGTGTCGCGGTCCACGCCCGCCTTGCGCAGCACCTGCTCGTGCGAGTCGAGGCACATGCCGCAGCCGTTGATGGCGGAGACGGCGAACGACCACAGCTCGAAGTCGACCTTGTCGACGCCCGGGTTGCCGATGACGTTCATCCGCAGGCCGGCGCGGAGCGAGCCGTACTCGTGGTCCGACAGCAGGTGGCGGGTGCGGTAGAAGACGTTGTTCATCGCCATGACGGCGGCGGCGGACTTGGCTGCCGTGTACGCCTCCGGCGAGAGGTTCGCCTTCGCCTCCGGGGCCAGCTCGCGCAGCACGACGGGGGAGCGGGAGGCGATGGCAGTCGCCAGCACCGTGCCCCACAGCTGCTGCGCGGGCAGCTCGGAGTTGCCGATGACCGAGCCCAGGTTGAGCTTCAGGTCCTTGGCGTAGTCCGGTATCGCGGACTTCAGGGAGTCGAGTGACATGTCAGGTCACTCCCCGGCCAGCAGGGCGACCGGGTCGAGGGTCTCGTCGCCCTTGGTCCAGTTGCACGGGCACAGCTCGTCGGTCTGCAGGGCGTCGAGGACCCGCAGGACCTCCTTCGGGTTCCGGCCGACGGAACCGGCGGTGACCATGGTGAACTGGATCTCGTTGTTCTGGTCCACGATGAAGACCGCGCGCTTGGCGTAGCCGTCCTCGTCCTCGATGCCGAGGGCGCGCATCAGCTCGTGCTTGGGGTCGGCCATCATCGGGAACGGCAGGTCCCGCAGGTCGTCGTGGTCCTTGCGCCAGGCGTGGTGGACGAACTCGGAGTCACCGGAGAAGCCGAGGATCTGGGCGTCGCGGTCGGCGAACTCGTCGTTCAGCTTGCCGAAGGCCGCGATCTCGGTCGGGCACACGAAGGTGAAGTCCTTGGGCCACGCGAAGACGACCTTCCACTTGCCCTCGTAGGTCTTGTGGTTGATCGTCTCGAACTCCTTGCCCTTCTCCAGCGAGACGCAGGCGGTCAGTTCGAACTCGGGGAACTTGTCACCGACAGTGAGCACACGCTCTCCTTGCAGCGAAGAAACACCGGAGTGACCGGTGTTTCCCATGGGTTGGTTCGTTCCCGATGGTGGCACAGGGTGCATTGATTGCGGAAATAGCTACACTCGGTCGTGTTGATCGGAGGTGGCTATTAGTGACCGTGGGTAAGAAGAGGCAACCGAGCCTCGCCCAGCTGAGGGCGTTCGCCGCCGTCGCCGAACATCTCCACTTCCGGGATGCCGCCGCGGCCATCGGCATGAGCCAGCCCGCCCTGTCCGGTGCCGTCTCCGCCCTGGAGGAGGCCCTCGGCGTCACCCTCGTGGAGCGCACCACCCGCAAGGTGCTGCTGTCGCCCGCCGGCGAGCGGCTCGCCGTGCGTGCCAAGGCCGTACTGGAGGAGGTCGGGGCGCTCATGGAGGAGGCCGAGGCCGTACGGGCGCCGTTCACCGGGGTGCTGCGGCTCGGCGTCATCCCGACCGTCGCGCCCTATCTGCTGCCGGCCGTGCTGCGCCTCGTCCACGACCGCTACCCGCACCTCGACCTCCAGGTCCACGAGGAGCAGACCGCCAGCCTGCTGGAAGGGCTGACCGGCGGCCGACTCGACCTGCTGCTGCTCGCGGTGCCGCTCGGCGTACCGGGCGTGACCGAACTCCCCCTGTTCGACGAGGACTTCGTGCTCGTCACACCGCTGGACCACCCGCTCGGCGGACAGCGGGGCATACCGCGCTCGGTGCTGCGCGAGCTGAAGCTGCTGCTGCTGGACGAGGGGCACTGCCTGCGCGACCAGGCCCTCGACATCTGCCGGGACGCCGGGCGCGACGACGTCCCCGCGACCACGACCGCGGCCGGGCTGTCGACGCTGGTGCAGCTGGTGGCGGGCGGCCTCGGCGTCACGCTGCTGCCGCGTACGGCCGTCAAGGTGGAGATCTCCCGCTCCGGCGGCCTGCGCACGGCCTCCTTCACCGACCCGGCCCCCACCCGGCGCATCGCGCTGGCGATGCGGACGGGGGCGGCGAGGTCGGCGGAGTACGAGCAACTGGCGGGGGCGTTGCGGGGGGTGATGGGCGAGCTTCCGGTGCGGGTCTGTTCGTAGGCCGGGGGCCATGGCGGTACGAGGACGACGCACCGCGCGCCGGGCCGCGGGCCCCGCGGGGTTTCGCCGCACCGAGCCACCCCCCTCGCGCTCCCCGCAGGGGTGCTGCTGAGGCCGAGCCCTGGCGCGCCGTGCGGCGGGCGTCCGTGCGGCGGGCTGTGGTGCTGCGGGGGACCGGCCATGCCGGGCCGCGCTCCCGGCGGGGCGTGCCGCTGGGGTTGCGTCGTACCGAGCCGCACCCCGCGCGCTCCCCGCGGGGCGGGCCGCTGGAGTTGCGTCACACCGAACCGCACCCCCTCCGCGCTCCCCGCGGGGCGTGCTGCCGAGGTCCAGCCCCGTCGCGCCGGGCGGCGTGCACCCGTGCGGCGGGCCCTGGTGCTGCGCGGTGGCGCTCCGTCACGTCGGCCGGCGTACCCCTCCCGCCCTACTCCGTCCGCAACCCCTCCGTCCCCATCAACCGGACCAGCGCCGGCAGGCTCAGCCCCGTCACCGCCAGGACCACCCCTGCCCCGATCCCGGTCATCGACAGCACGCTTCCCCAGTCCACCCGTACCGTCGTGTCCGTCATCCGCAGCAGTACCGCCCCCAGCGTCAGCCCCACCGCGCACGCCAGCACCAGGCCCAGGGCGATCGGGATGGCCGTCTGCCACAGCACCGACAGGCTCAGTGTCCGGCGCCGCGTGCCGAAGGCGACCAGCGCCGACAGCAGCCTGCGACGCTCCCGCAACTGCTCCAGCTGGGACACCAGCAGGCTCGCCCCGATCAGTGCCAGCACGCAGACCGCGCCGACGAACAGCCCGGTGCGGATCGCCGTGAACCGCTCGGAGTCGTCGCTGGCCGACCAGGTCATCGGATATGAAGCCGCCCCGGTCGGTGCCGTTCATGCCGATCCGCGCGTCGGCCCGCTTCAGCTCCCGCGGCGTCGTCCAGGCCACCGTGTGTCCCGGCGCGCCGCCCTCGTAGGAGGGGTCGAGGTACAGGGTCCGGCCCGGCTCGGCCAGCTTCGGCGTCTCGGTGTCGTACTGCGCGCCCCGCACCGCGAACACGTCGCCGTCCCGGCAGGAGGGCAGGGCGGCCATCTGCCGCAGCGCCGCGCAGTCGCCGACGGTCACCTGCGCGGTCGACTCCGGGTCGGTGCGCCGCTCCCCGGCCAGGCCCTCGCCGTAGGCGTACGCGGCGCGCACGCCCTCGGTGTGCCGGAGCCGGTCGGCGGCCGGGTCGAGCGGGACGCCGCGCGGCAGGGACACCTGCATCTGCGCCCGTTCGAGGTCGAGGCCGGTGTCCTTGCTGTAGTCGCTCTCCACCCCGGCGAACAGCATCTGGAGCGCGATGGCCCCGGCCACCGCGACCGCGATGCCGTTGACCGTCCGGGCCACCGTGCCGCTGCTCAGCTGGAGCCTGCGCACGGCCAGTTGCCAGGCGACGCCGCCTCCGCCGAGCCGGGCCACGACCGCCTCCACCGCCCACGGCAGCAGCGCGGTCACGCCGATCAGCAGCAGCAGGACGCCACCGGTCACCAGGTACTGGTTGAACTCGCCGCTCCCGCGGCCCTGGCCGACCATCGGGAACAGCATCCCGAGCCCGCCCAGCGGCAGCAGCAGCCGCCACCACAGCCGGCGGCGCCGGGGCTTCGCGCTGCGCACCACGCCGAGCGGCTCGATCACCACGCCGCGCAGCGCGAGCAGGGTGACCAGCGCGGCAGCGGCGGGCACGGCGACCGCGACCAGCACCGCGAGCGCGGGCGAGGGGTCGAGGTAGCCGGGGAAGACACTGACCCCGAACACCTCCACGGACCCGGCCAGCTGACGGCCGGCCAGGAAGAACGCCGCGCCGAACACCAGCCCGAGCGCCGCTCCGGCGAGGGCCTCCCCGGCCGCGATCCGCCGCGTCATGCGGCTGTCGGAGCCCACCAGCCGCAGGGCCGCGAGCCGCCGGTCGCGCCGCTCGCCGCCGAACCGTACGGCCGCGGCGATGAACACCGCCACCGGCATCAGCAGCACCACGAACACGACCAGCACCAGCAGAAGCAGCACCGGGTCCAGCGGCTCCGACGTCGCGTCCGGGTCGCCGAACCGCTCGATGCGGGACACCCGGCCGTCCCCGGCGAACGGTGCCATGCCGTCGGCACCCCGGTAGAAGGCGAGTTCGGCCGGGCCCACCAGGCCGTCCTCCGCGATCGTGCCGACGATCCGCTGCGGCAGCCGCTCCCGCAGCAGCTTCCCGCCGTCCGAGGCCAGCAGCCTCTCCAGCGCGGGGGAGACCACCATCTCGCCGACCGCCGGGAAGCGGCTCACACCGGGCGGCAGGGGTGCCTTCGGGCCCTCGGGCTGCAGTCCCCGGCCGCGTACCTCCTTGTCGCGGAAGGTCGTCGAGAGGTTCGCCACCAGCAGCGTGCCCTCGCCCTTCGGCACCTGCTCGCTGCTGAAGGTGATGTCCTTCCGCGCGTTCTCCCTGTCGTGCCGCACCGAGAGCGCGCTCGGGATCGCCGTGGTCAGCAGCAGCAGCGCCACGCCGAGCCCCACGCCGACCGCCGTCAGCAGGGCACGGACCCAGCCCTCGCGCCCGCCGGTGAACGCGAACCGCGCCCCCATCGCCAGATCCCCGGCCCACTGACGCACGCTCATACGGCGCGCTCCATGTCCCGCGACCTGCCGTCCCGTACGACGATCTCCCGGTCGGAGTACGCCGCCACCCGCGCCTCGTGCGTCACCAGCACCACGGCCGCGCCCGCCGACCGGGCGGCGTCCGTCAGCAGGTCCATGACGCGCTCGCCGTTGAGCGAGTCGAGCGCGCCGGTCGGCTCGTCGGCGAACAGCACCCGGGGGCCGGTCACCAGCGCGCGGGCCACGGCGACCCGCTGGCCCTGACCGCCGGACACCTCGCCCGGCCGCTTGCCGCACAGGTCGTCGACCTCCAGCCGCTCCATCCAGGCCAGCGCCCTGCGCTCGGCCTCCCGGCGCGGGGTGCCGTTCAGCCGCAGCGGAAGCGCGACGTTCTCCACGCAGGTCAGCTCGGGCACCAGCTGGCCGAACTGGAAGACGAACCCGAACTCCGAGCGCCTGAGCGCACTGCGCCGGGCGTCGCTCATGGTCGCCATCTCGTGCCCGTCGTACAGGATCGAACCGGAGTCCGGGGTGACGATGCCGGCGAGGCAGTGCAGCAGTGTCGACTTGCCGGACCCGGAGGGGCCCATGACGGCGACGACCTCGCCGGGGTGGATGGAGAAGTCGGCGCCGTCCAGGGCCGTCGTCGGCCCGTACGCCTTGCGGAGCTGGTCGGCCACCAGCAGGGAGCCGGGCGGTGGGGTCATCGGGTCACCGCCCCGGCCAGCTTGTCGAGGCGCGCGGCGGTCAGTTCCAGCCAGCGCAGGTCGGCCTCCAGGTGGAACAGCGCGTGGTCGCAGATCAACTGGTCGGCGAGGTCGCCCTTGCGTTTGCGGTCGGTGAGGATGCGCATCATGCGCAGGTGCTCGGCGCGCTGCGTGTCGAGGACGCCGGCCGCGTCGCGGTGGGTGAGCAGCGCGAGGACGACCTTGGTGTAGAGGGTGGACTGGAGGTACGGCTCGGGTTTCTCCGGCGTGGCGAGCCAGCGCTCGACGTCGGTGATGCCGGCGTCGGTGACGGCGTACCGCTTGCGCTCGGGGCCGTCGCCGGGCTCGATGCCGTCGACCTCCACGAGCCCGTGCTTCAGCAGGCGGGACATCGTGGAGTAGACCTGGCCGTAGTGCAGGGGCCGGTCCTGACCGAATTTCTCGTCGAAGGCCCGCTTGAGGTCGTAGCCGTGGCGCGGGCCCGACTCGAGCAGACCGAGGAGTGTGTGACCGATGGACATGAGCGGCACTCTACACACGGTGTATACGCCGCATGTATACGCGGAGTGCGGGGAGCGTGGCAGGGCGTACGGCGGTGCAGGTGGCGGCCGGTTGTCACGATTCCGCTACGACGGCTCCGCATGCTTCAGGGCCGCGTCCGTCAGGCAGGCGGGGGCCCGGAGCCGGAAACCCCGGGGGGCCGCCCCCGCCGCGGCAGCGGCCCGGTGTCCGTCGGCAGCCGGCCGGCCTCGGACAGCGCCTTGCGCAGCAGGAACTCGATCTGCGCGTTGGCGGACCGCAGCTCGTCGCCCGCCCACCGCGCCAGCGCCTCGTACACCGACGGGTCGAGCCGCAGCAGCACCTGCTTGCGCTGCTGCGGCCTGCGACGCTGAGGAGTGGGCTCCTCGGAGGGGGCCGTCACTGGTAGAGGGTCCCGGTGTTGAGGACCGGCTGGGCGGCCCGGTCCCCGCACAGCACCACCAGCAGGTTGGACACCATCGCGGCCTTGCGCTCCTCGTCCAGCTCCACGATGTCCTGCTGGGCGATCTGGGCGAGCGCCGCCTCGACCATGCCGACCGCGCCGTCCACGATCTGACGCCGGGCCGCGACGACCGCGCCCGCCTGCTGGCGCTGGAGCATCGCCGAGGCGATCTCGGGGGCGTAGGCGAGGTGCGTGAAGCGGGACTCGATGATCTGCACGCCGGCCGCCTCCACGCGCGCGTGCAGTTCGACGGCGAGCTTCTCGGTGATCTCCTCGGCGTTGCCGCGCAGCGACAGGCCGTCCTCGTCGTGGGCGTCGTAGGGGTACTCGATGGCGATGTGCCGGACGGCCGCCTCGGTCTGGGTGGAGACGAACTCGATGTAGTCGTCCACCTCGAAGGTGGCCTGCGCGGTGTCCTCGACCCGCCACACCACGACCGCGGCGAGTTCGATCGGGTTGCCGTAGGCGTCGTTCACCTTCAGGACGGCGGTCTCGTGGTTGCGGACCCGGGTGGAGATCTTGGTGCGCGAGGTGAAGGGGTTCACCCAGCGCAGCCCGTCCTGCCGGATCGTGCCCCGGTAGCGGCCGAACAGCTGCACGACCCGCGCCTCACCCGGCGCGACCATGTTCAGTCCGCACATCGCCAGGAACGCGGCGAGACCGATCAGGACGCCGCCGATGATCAGGGCGGCCTTGGCGCCGGTCGCGGAGACCGCCGTCGCGCCGACGATCAGGCCGACGGCGACCAGCAGGCCGAGCAGCCCGAGCAGCAGCGCGAGTCCGCCGCCGATGCTGTGCGCCTGGACCTCCCGCACGCGTGGCGCCGGCATCTCCGGCACGTCGGCGCTGACCTGGGTGTTCTGTGTGGGCATGGCGGGTTCCCCGTTCCCGCACCGGCGGCCGGTGCGACTGGCTGTGTCTGGCGTGTGTCTAGCTAAGTGATATCACTTTTCCCGCCCTTGGCAACCTTGAACCCCTCTTGAACGTCGGTTCCAGTGGGGCGGGTGCTGATTGTCACGTCCGTGAAGCACGGGATCGGCACCCCTGTGCCACATCTCCCGGTGTTAGCTTTCTGAGCTGACCTGAGCGGCGAACCTGTGTGATTCCTGATCGCACATGAGTGAAGCGGAGCGGATCGGACCCATGGGACGAGCGGAAGAGAGACGAGCGCGGCAGCGCGGCGGCCGTCGCGCCGCGCCCAGGCGCTCGTCCGGGGCCCCGTCGGCCGGCGTCGGAGGCCGGGCCGCGGCCCGGCGTGCCGCCCGCGGCGGCGGCAGGAGCGGCATACGCGGGTTGTTCACCTGGAAGAGGGTGCTCGGCACCTTCTTCGGCCTGTGCCTGCTCGGCATGGGCGCCTTCATCGTGCTGTACATGGTGATCGACATCCCCGAGGGCAACGCCGACGCCGAGCTGCAGAGCAACGTCTACCAGTACAGCGACGGCTCGATGATGGCCCGCTCCGGCGAGCGCAACCGCGAGATAGTCGACCTGGCCAACGTCCCCAAGGACGTCCAGAGGACCTTCGTCGCCGCCGAGAACAAGACGTTCTACAAGGACGCCGGCGTCGACCTGAAGGGCACCGCGCGCGGCGTGTTCAACACGCTCGCCGGCCGCGGCGCCCAGGGCGGCTCGACCATCACCCAGCAGTACGTCAAGAACTACTACCTCACGCAGGAACAGACCGTCTCCCGCAAGCTCAAGGAGCTGGTCATCTCGCTGAAGGTGGACCGCGAGAAGACCAAGGACGAGATCCTCGCCGGTTACATCAACACCAGCTACTACGGCCGCGGCGCCTACGGCATCCAGGCCGCCGCCCAGGCCTACTACCGCAGCGACGCCGAGAACCTCACCGTCGAGCAGGGCGCGTACCTCGCCGCGCTGCTCCAGGCGCCGAGCCAGTACGACTGGCAGGGCGCGTCCGACACCGGCAGGAAACTGGTCAAGGCCCGCTGGAACTACGTCCTGGACAACATGGTCGAGGAAAACTGGCTGAGCAGCGCCGACCGCCAGGGCATGGAGTTCCCGGTGCCCGAGGAACCGCGGGGCGCGCCCGGCATGGAGGGCCAGACCGGCTACCTGGTGAACGCGGCCAACAGCCAGCTGGAGAGGCAGCTCGTCGCCGAGGGCGCCGCCGAGAACCTCAAGCAGGCCGGGACGATGGTCAACAGCGGCGGCTGGACCATCACGCTCAACATCGACAAGAAGAAGCAGAAGGCGCTGGAGAAGGCCGCCCGGACGCAGCTCACCAGCAAGCTCGACCCGAAGAAGCGCAAGGTCGACCGGAACGTCCAGGCCGGCGCCGTCTCGGTGGACCCGAAGAACGGCAAGGTCGTCGCCATGTACGGCGGCGTCGACTACTTCAAGCACTACCTGAACAACGCGACCCGCACCGACTACCAGCCCGCCTCCACCTTCAAGCCGGTCATCCTGGCCGCCGCCGTGGAGGAGGACGCCGAGACCCAGGACGGCACACCGATCACCGCCGACACGATCTACGACGGCACCAGCAGGCGCCCGGTCGTGGACAACGGCACCAAGGTCGGCTTCGCACCCCAGAACGAGGACGACCGCGACTACGGCGACATCACCGTCCAGACCGCGATGAACAAGTCCGTCAACTCCGTCTTCGCGCAGATGGGCGTCGACGTCGGCATGGAACGGGTCGTGGAGACCGCCGGCAAGCTCGGCATGGACGTCGAGGGCATGCAGGCGGTGCCCGCGCAGACCCTGGGCAGCATGGGCGCGAGCCCCCTGGAGATGGCCGGGGTCTACGCCACCCTCGCCAACCACGGCCGGCAGGTCACGCCGACCATCGTGAAGTCCGCGGAGCACCTGAGCCGCACGGTCACGATGCCCGACGCGGTCGGCGAGCAGGTCATCAGCCGCGAGGCCGCCGACACGGTGACGTCGGTGCTGACCGGCGTGGTCGACGACGGTACGGCCAAGGTGTCCGTGCGGGAGAACCCGCTGCGCCGCGGCCAGCAGGTCGCGGGCAAGACCGGTACGTCCGACGACAACAAGTCGGCCTGGTTCGCCGGCTACACCCCCGACCTGGTCACCGCGGTCGGCCTGTTCGGCGAGGACGCCAAGACCCACGCCCAGACCAAGATGTACGGCGCGGGCGGCCTGCCCCGGGTCAACGGCGGTGGCTTCCCGGCGCTGATCTGGTCGGCGTACACCTTCGGCGTGCTGGACGAGGTCAGCGAGTTCGACCTGCGCACCAAGCAGGGCGCGGGCGTGGAGCCGACCGAGAGCCCGACCGTCAGCGAGGAGCCCACCACCGAGGAGCCGAGCGAGACGCCGACGACGAAGGAACCGACGAGCGAGGCGCCCTCCGGGACGCCGACCACCGAGGAACCCACCCAGACGCCGACCCAGTCCCCGACCGGATCTCCCACGGCGCCTCCGTCGACCGGCGAGCCCTCGGACGACATCAGCCTCGACCCCGTGGAACCGGGCAGCGGACGCGACAAGGACGAGCGCTGACCCGCACGGGACGAGCGCCGGCCCGTACGGGACGAGGGGCGCCCGGCACAGTGCCGGGCGCCCCTCGTCGTGTCGCGTGCGGGCGGGCGGTCAGCCCCGGTTCAGCTCGAACCAGACCACCTTGCCGGTGCTCAGCCGGGTCGCGCCCCAGCGCCGGGCCAGCCGGTTCACCAGATACAGCCCGCGCCCGCCCTCGTCCGTGGCCCGAGCCTGCCTCAGCCGCGGCAGCTGCGGCACGTCGTCCCCGACCTCGCAGCGCAGCACGTCGGTGCGCAGCAGCCGCAGCGTGACCGGCCGCGAGGCATACCGCACGGCGTTCGTCACGACCTCGCTGACCAGCAGCTCCACCGAGTCCGTGAGGTCCTCCATGCCCCAGCGGGCCAGCGCGCGCCGCGCCAGCCGCCGGGCCCGGCCCGGCGCGGCGTCCTCCGGCTCCAGGAACCAGTACGCCACGTCGCTCGGCGCGATCCCGTCGAAGCGGGCCGCGAGCAGCGCGATGTCGTCGTCCCGGTCGCCCGGGCCGAGCATGTCCAGGACCTCGTCGCACAGCGCCTCCAGGGGCGGCGGATGGTCCGGTCCGGTGAGCTGCGCGGTCGCGGCGAGCTTCTCGCGCAGCTGCTCTATCCCGGTCCACACGTCCCGCAGCCGCGACTCCACCAGCCCGTCCGTGTAGAGCAGCAGGGTGCCGCCGGCCGGGGCGTCCAGCTCCACCGCCTCGAAGTCGACGCCGCCGACCCCGATGGGCGCCCCCGCCGGGACCCGCAGCACCTCGGCGTGGCCGCCCAGGTGCAGCAGGACGGGCGGCGGGTGGCCGGCGTTGGCGATGGTGATGCGGTGCGACACCGGGTCGTACACCGCGTACAGGCAGGTCGCCATGCGGTCGGTGCCGAGCCGCTGCGCCTGCTCGTCGAGGTGGTGCAGCACCTCCTGCGGCGGCAGGTCGAGACCGGCCAGGGTCTGCGCCGTGGTGCGCAGCTGGCCCATGATCGCCGCCGATGTCATCGAGTGGCCCATGACGTCGCCGACGACGAGGGCGACGCGGCTGCCCGGCAGCGGGATCGCGTCGTACCAGTCGCCGCCGACGCGGGCCGTCTCGGCGGCCGGGAGGTAGCGCGAGGCGAGCCGCACGCCGGTCGGCTGCGGCAGCGTCTCCGGCAGCATGGTGCGCTGCAGCTCGTCGGCGATGTACGCCTCACGGCCGTACAGCACCGCCTTGTCGATGCCCAGCGCGCTGTGCGTGGCGAGCTGCGCCGCGACCAGCAGGTCGTCCGTCTCGAAGGCCAGGCGGTCGGGGCGGCGCAGGAACAGCGCGGCGCCGATCACCCGCCGCCGGCCGCGCAGCGGGGCCAGGATGGCGCGCTGCCCGCCCGGTACGACGATCTCGTTGCCCTCGCCGAGCAGTTCCGGCAGCGCGGCGCGGGCGGCCGGCGCGTCCGTGAAGACCGGCCGTACCCCGCGCAGCACCTCCGCGAGCGCGCTGCCGGGCCGCACCTCGCACAGCTCGCTGCCGACCATGTCCAGCTCGGACGGCTCCGGCTGCGCCGCGGGCATGAAACCGCCCTCGGTGTCCCGCTCGGCCGGGATGCGGTCGGTGCGGCGCAGGCGCAGCACCAGGGGTCCGGTGGGCCGCTCGTCACCGACGGGCAGCGGGTCGCGCAGATAGACGAGGATCGCGTCGGAGAACGTCGGCACGGTCGCCCGGCACAGCCCCATCACGATCTCGTCGAGGTCGATGCCCCGGGCGATCCGCCGCGTGGCCGCGCCCACGAACCGCAGCCGGTCGCCGTCGCGCCGCATCGGCGTCGGCATGCCCCGCTGCGGCCCCTGGCCGGTACGGCGGTCCTGCCCGTCGGACACCGGCGGCACCTCGCCCGGCTGCCCGCCGGGCTGGGCCGGTATGGCCTCGGGGACGGGGCGCGGGCGGTGCGTCTGAGGCCCGGTGGACTGCTCGGCACCCGGCTGGGAGTGCTCGGAGCCGGCCGGTTCCGGCGCGGCGCCGGACGCCACCGCCGTGCCCGGCTCGCCACCGGTGCGGGCCTGCGGCGGTAAGCCGGGGGCGGCCCGTGGCGGCGTCGGGGTACTCAGGAGCGCCCCGCAGGGGTCCGCGGGGGCGGCGCCCGCCTGGGGGCGCTCGAAGGAAGTCGGCTGCTCCGTCACGCGTGTCGAATCCATCCGTCCGGGGCTGCGCGCCGCGCGTGCAGTTCGTCCCGCCGATATTCCGATACCCGGAATGAGTGTCCCCGGAACGGAATTCCCGCGTGGTCAGAGGTTGCTTCTGTGCGACCGGCAGGCCTGCCGCGACCCCTGCCGGTGGTGCCCTCGTACCCCTCGCTCACGTCCAGCCGCCCCTCGGTGACGATCGGTCAAGCCCAGCGCGTGCTCCGGTGTTTGCCCCTGCGCGCCCTTGCGGAGGAAGATCCTACGTTTCTTGCCCGGGGGCGCATCAAGGGTCTCATGAGGACACGTGCGCGGGCGTACGGTCCCAGTCATCCGGCAGAGACGGTACCCCCCAGGACGGATGGGGGCGCCAGTCCTGCCAGCCGTCCGCGAACGGCGGCCCCCAGGCGCGGATCACCTCCACCGCGTCCCGGCCCGCCCGCCGCACCCGCCCGGCCAGCCGCGCGTCCATCAGCCCGTCCCGCTGGGCCTGCGCGAACTCGTCCTCGTCGCGCCAGTGCCAGCTGCGGTCCGGGTGCACGGAGATGTCCAGGAAATGGTCCTCGGAGTCCACGCCGCCCTCCCAGCGGGCCAGCGGCTCCTCCAGGTTCACGTACCAGTTCTTGAACCTCCAGCCCGGCTCCCAGAACAGCCACACCGACCAGGGCTCGCCGGGCCGGGCCAGCTTCAGCACGCCCGTGCCGAACCACCGGCCGCGCCGCACGGTCCGCGGCTTGGTGTAGCGCGTCGAGAGCGGCTCCAGGTGCGGGGGCGTGCCGTCGGCGAGCGCCGGCTTCACGCACTCCGTGCCGGCCGCCAGCCACACCGCGAGCAGCTCCGCGTCGTCCCGTACGACGGTGACGGGGCGCGCGATGTGGAAGGCCTCCCCGGCGTTCTCCCGGTAGCGCCACAGGATCGGTGTCCCGGGTCTCCAGAAACGCGGGGCATCGCCCGCTCCCGCCTCCGTGCTCACCGCGTCACCGTCCGTCATGCCGAGATATTAGGTGTCACGGGGATACGACGCTGCGGCGCGCGTCACGGTTCGCGCGCCGGTGCCCGGCGCGGCGCGGCGCCGGTCACGGCCGGGTCATCCGCAGGACGTCGAGCGCCTCGTCGAGCTGCTCCCGGGTCAGGTCGCCCCGCTCGACGTATCCGCCCTCCAGGACGGCCTCACGGATCGTCTTCCGCTCCGCGAGGGCCTTCTTGGCGATCTTGGCGGCCTCCTCGTAGCCGATGTACTTGTTGAGCGGCGTCACCACCGAGGGCGACGACTCGGCGTACTCCCGGGCCCGTTCCCGGTGCGCGACGACGCCGTCGACGGTGCGGTCGGCCAGCAGCCGGGAGACGTTGGCGAGCAGCCGCACGGACTCCAGGACGTTCCTGGCGATGACCGGCAGCATCACGTTGAGCTCGAAGTTCCCGGCGGCCCCGGCCGTGGCCACGGTCGCGTCGTTGCCGACGACCTGGGCGGCCACCATGAGCACGGCCTCGGGGATGACGGGGTTGACCTTCCCCGGCATGATCGACGAGCCGGGCTGGAGGTCGGGCAGGGAGATCTCGGCCAGCCCGGTGCGCGGCCCGGACGCCATCCAGCGCAGGTCGTTGGCGATCTTCGTCAGCGACACGGCGACGGTCCGCAGCTGCCCGCTGGTCTCCACGATGCCGTCCCGGGCGCCCTGCGCCTCGAAGTGGTCGCGCGCCTCGGTCAGCGGCAACCCGGTGACGCGGGCCACCTCCTCGATGACGGCCGCGGAGAAGCCGGGCGGGGTGTTGATGCCGGTGCCGACCGCCGTGCCGCCCAGCGGCAGCTCGGCGAGGCGCGGCAGCGAGGCCCGCAGCCGCTCGACGCCGTGGCGCACCTGGGCCGCGTACCCGCCGAACTCCTGGCCCAGCGTGACGGGCGTGGCGTCCATGAGGTGGGTGCGCCCCGACTTCACGACGTCGGCGAACTCCGCCGCCTTGCGCTCCAGCGCCGCGGCGAGGTGCTCCAGGGCGGGGATCAGGTCCCGGGTGACGGCGGCGGTCGCGGCGATGTGGATGGAGGACGGGAAGACGTCGTTGGACGACTGGGAGGCGTTCACGTGGTCGTTGGGGTGCACGTCCCGGCCGAGCCGCTCACCGGCCAGGGTCGCGATGACCTCGTTGGCGTTCATGTTGGACGACGTGCCGGAACCGGTCTGGAAGACGTCGACCGGGAAGTGCTCGTCCCAGCGCCCCTCGGCGACCTCGGCCGCCGCCTGCTGAATGGCCTCGGCGATCCGCGCGTCGAGCACCCCGAGCCGGGCGTTCACCTTGGCGGCGGCGCCCTTGATCCGGGCGAGCGCCTCGATGTGGGCCCGCTCGATGCGCTGCCCGGACACCGGGAAGTTCTCCACGGCCCGCTGCGTCTGGGCCCGCCACTTGGCGTGGGCGGGCACCCGGACCTCGCCCATGGAGTCGCGCTCGATGCGGTGGCTGCCGCTGTCCTGCTCGTCGGTCATCGACGATCACCTCCACGTGTCACAGCATCAGGAACGCGACCACTGTTCCCCGTGGAAGTGCGCCGTCACCCGTTTCCGTCAGCCGAGTCCGGGGCCCCGTACCGGAATGGACGTGAAGGTCGGGGCCGGAGCCGGATCCTGGAAGAAGTCGTTGCCCTTGTCGTCCACGACGATGAACGCCGGGAAGTCCTCGACCTCGATCCTCCAGACCGCCTCCATGCCGAGCTCCTCGTACTCCAGGACCTCGACCTTCTTGATGCAGTCCTGCGCGAGACGGGCCGCCGGGCCGCCGATGGAGCCCAGGTAGAAGCCGCCGTGCGCCGCGCACGCGTCCGTGACCTGCTTGCTGCGGTTGCCCTTGGCGAGCATCACCTTGGAGCCGCCCGCCGCCTGGAACTGCTCGACGTAGGAGTCCATGCGGCCGGCCGTGGTCGGGCCGAAGGAGCCGGACGCGTAGCCCTCGGGCGTCTTCGCCGGGCCCGCGTAGTACACCGGGTGGTCCTTCAGGTACTGCGGCATCTCCTCGCCCGCGTCCAGCCGCTCCTTGATCTTGGCGTGCGCGATGTCGCGGGCCACGACGAGCGGGCCGGTCAGCGACAGACGGGTCTTCACCTTGTGCCGGGTGAGTTCGGCGAGGATCTCGTCCATCGGCCGGTTCAGGTCGATCTTCACGACCTCGCCGGACTGGATCAGGTCCTCCTCGGTGGTGTCGGGCAGGAAGCGCGCCGGGTCGGTCTCCAGCTGCTCCAGGAAGACGCCCTCGGCGGTGATCTTGGCGACGGCCTGGCGGTCGGCGGAGCAGGACACGGCGATGGCGACCGGGCATGAGGCGCCGTGCCTCGGCAGGCGCACCACGCGCACGTCGTGGCAGAAGTACTTGCCGCCGAACTGCGCGCCGATGCCGATCCGCTGCGTCAGCTCGAAGACCTTCTGCTCCAGCTCCTTGTCGCGGAAGCCGTGCCCGAGCGGCGAGCCCTCGGCGGGAATGGTGTCCAGGTAGTGCGCGGAGGCGTACTTCGCGGTCTTCAGGGCGTACTCGGCGCTCGTGCCGCCGACGACGATCGCCAGGTGGTACGGCGGGCAGGCGGCCGTGCCGAGCGAGCGGATCTTCTCCTCCAGGAACTTCATCATGGAGGACTCGTTCAGGACGGCCTTGGTCTCCTGGTACAGGAACGACTTGTTGGCGGAGCCGCCGCCCTTCGCCATGAACAGGAACTTGTAGGCGCCGCCGTCGGTCGCGTACAGCTCGATCTGCGCCGGGAGGTTGGAGCCGGTGTTCCTCTCCTCCCACATGGTGAGCGGAGCCATCTGCGAGTAGCGCAGGTTGAGCCTGGTGTAGGCGTCGTAGACGCCCCGGGACAGGGCCTCCTCGTCGCGGCCCCCGGTGAGGACGTTCTGCCCGCGCTTGCCCATGACGATGGCCGTGCCGGTGTCCTGGCACATGGGGAGCACGCCGGCGGCGGCGATGTTCGCGTTCTTCAGCAGGTCCAGCGCCACGAACTTGTCGTTGGCCGACGCCTCGGGGTCGTCGATGATCCGGCGCAGCTGCGCGAGGTGCGCGGGCCGCAGGTAGTGCTGGATGTCGTGGATGGCCTCCTCGGCCAGCTTGCGCAGGGCCTCCGGCTCCACCTTGAGGAAGGTCCGCCCGTCGGCCTCGAAGGTGGAGACACCCTCGGAGGTCACCAGCCGGTAGGGGGTGGTGTCCTCTCCCATGGGGAGCAGATCGGTGTACGCGAACTCAGGCATCTCGCCCATTCCTCACTCGACGGACTGCGGCTGGCCTCCATGGGCAGCGCCCACCAGCGTAGAACCTGTGGCGGACGGCGAGGTTGTGAGGTCGGGCTCAGTTGCTCTCCGGGGTTCTCCGCGGGTCGTTCCCGGAGGTTGTCCACAGGTGGCGTTCCGCGGTTGGGCACGGGGGATGTCCCAAGTGGTGCACAGGCCTGGTTGCGATGTATCGCGTTTCGGTACGCTGCTGCGGTGGACCTTCACCAGCACGCCCCAGCAGAGGACCCGCGGCCGGGCACGGCGGCGCGCCCCGCCGACCTGCGCGCGTCGGACGCCGAGCGCGACCGCGTCGCCGACATCCTGCGCGAGGCCCTGGCCGAGGGCCGGCTCACCGCCGAGGAGCACGCGGAGCGGGTCGAGGGGGTGCTGAGCGCCAAGACGGTCGGCGAGCTGGAGGTCTTCGTCCGGGACCTGCCCGTCGCGCACGGCCGGCCATCCGCCCCGGCGTGGAGTCCGGCCCCCAACCGCCCCACGGCGGGCGCGATCCCGGTCGACCCGGACGACAGCGTGGTCGCGGTGTTCAGTGCCGCCGCCCGCAAGGGCCGCTGGCGCACGGGCCGCCGCATCCACGCCTACGCGATATTCGGCAGCGTCGAGATCGACCTCAGCGAGGCCCTCTTCGACCACCAGCAGGTCGTGATCAAGGCGGTGTCGTTCTGCGGCGACGTCCAGATACGCGTCCCGGAGAACGCGTCGCTGCGCGGCCTGGGCGGCGGCGTCCTCGGCACCTTCGACGTGGACACCATGGACTCGCCCGAGGCGGAGGCCCCCGTGGTGTACGTCGACGGGTGGGCCGTCCTCGGCAACATCGAGGGGCGGCTCAGACGCGGCAGGCTCGTCGCGGACATCCTCCATCGCGTGCACGGCGGCACGGCCGGCAAGAGCGCGCGGGGACATCTGTAGCGGCGCGCTCCCCGGGACGCTCGAGGAATACTCAACGCCCCGTGCAGACCGGGCGGTTCGGAACTCAGTGCATAGGCGCGCGCACAGCGGGTAGGCCTTGCTGCATCGTCTCTCGCTCGCGAAGCCGTCGTCAGGAGTAGACCGTGCTGCAACCGCCGCATTCGTCCCTGCAGGTAGCTGCCGTTCCGGCCCAGCGGGTGCCCGCGCGCGACAGGGACCAGGACGCCCCGTGGCACACCGAGGCGGTGTGCCGACGCGACGAGGCCGGCCTGTTCTTCGCGCCGTCCAAAGAACCCACCGCCGCCCGGCTCTCCCGCGAAGAGGCGGCCAAGCGCGTCTGCGCGCGCTGCCCCGTCATGGTCGAGTGCCGCGAGCACGCCCTCCTCCAGCCCGAGCCCTACGGCGTCTGGGGCGGCCTGACCGCCGCCGAGCGCCGAGTGGTGCTGGCCCGGCGCCGCCGCCGCGACCTGGAACTGAAGAAGACGGCGCGTACGACGGACCGCATAGCCGCCGCGGGCTGACCCGCGGCGCCGCGAGCAGAAGGAAGGGGCACCCCCTCCGCACAGGGGGTGCCCCTTCTCTGGTGAGTAACCGCGCGCCGTGCGAAGTCGCTCGGCCCGGTTACTTGGCCCGGTCGAAGTCGATCGCGCTGTACGCCCGCAGCTTGCTCAGCCGGTGCTCGGAGTCGATCCGCCGCACCGTGCCGGACCGCGACCGCATCACGATGGACGACGTCGTCGCCGTCTCGGAGCGGTAGCGCACCCCGCGCAGCAGCTCGCCGTCGGTGATGCCGGTCGCGGCGAAGAACACGTTGTCGCCGGAGACCAGGTCGTCGGTGGTCAGGACGCGCTCCAGGTCGTGCCCGGCGTCGATCGCCCGCTGCCGCTCCTCGTCGTCCTTGGGCCACAGCTTGCCCTGGATGGTGCCGCCCAGGCACTTCACGGCGCAGGCCGAGATGATGCCCTCGGGGGTGCCGCCGACGCCGAGCAGCAGGTCGATGCCGGTGCCCTCGCGCAGCGCCAGGATGGAGCCGGCCACGTCGCCGTCCGAGATGAGCTTGATGCGGGCGCCGGTCTCGCGGACCTCGGTGATGAGCCCCTCGTGGCGGGGCCGGTCCAGGATGACGACGGTGACGTCCTCGGGCGTGGACCGCTTGGCCTTGGCGACGCGGCGGATGTTCACGGACACGGGCGCGTTGATGTCGACGAAGTCGGCGGCCTCGGGGCCGGTGACCAGCTTGTCCATGTAGAAGACGGCCGACGGGTCGAACATCGCGCCGCGCTCGGTGGCCGCCAGGACGGCGATCGCGTTCGGCATGCCCTTGGCGGTCAGCGTGGTGCCGTCGATCGGGTCGACGGCGATGTCGACCTCGGGGCCGGTGCCGTCGCCGACGCGCTCCCCGTTGAAGAGCATCGGGGCTTCGTCCTTCTCGCCCTCGCCGATGACGACGACGCCGTTCATGGAGACGGTGGAGACGAGGGTCCGCATGGCGCGCACCGCGGCACCGTCGGCGCCGTTCTTGTCACCGCGGCCCACCCAGCGGCCGGCGGCCATCGCCGCGGCCTCGGTCACCCGGACCAGTTCGAGGGCGAGGTTGCGGTCGGGGGCCTCGGAGGGCACATCCAGTTCGGACGGCAAGTGATGATGCTCGGTCATCGGAGCGCACCTTTCTGTACGACGACGGCCGGATGAGGGTGTTGGGCCCGACTCTATCGTCAGGCCGACAGAATGAGCAGGGGACCCCACGGATGAGCGGGCCGGGCACCTGCGACGATAGGGGCTGTGGCAGGTAGCAATGGCAAGCAGAAGTCGGCCCTGGACATGGTTCTGTCCCTGGGGGTCATCTTGCTCGCGGCGGGAGTGGTGTACCTCTTCATCCCGCACGACGACGGCAAGGAGGCCGCCGTCGAGCGGGTGGACTACCGCGTGGAGCTGCTGACGGCGCGCAGGGCGGCGTCGTACCCGGTGGCCGCGCCGGTCGGGCTGCCGGACAGCTGGAAGCCGACCTCGGTCCGTTTCGAGGGCGACAAGTCCGACGCGTGGCACCTGGGCTTCCACGGCCCGGACGGGCAGTACGTGGTGATCAAGCAGTCGGCGGGCAAGCGCGGGCAGTTCATCGACGAGGCGACGCAGGGCTCGGAGGCGACCGGGAAGACCGAGCGGATCGACGGCCGCTCCTGGACCCGGTACAGCGGCGGCCGGTACGACGCGCTGGTGCTCGAGGGCGACAAGGGCGAGACGACGGTCGTCGCGGGCACGGCGTCGTTCGGGAAGCTGAGGACGATGGCCGAGTCGCTGGAGATGAAGTAGCCGCCACGGCGTCACGGCGCCCCGGGTGTCACGGCGCACTGGCACGGAGAGGCCCCCGGCGATGTGAGCCGGGGGCCTCTCGGTGCGCGGGGGTGGTCAGACGGTGGTGACGACCTCGTCGTAGGCCAGGCGCGGGGAGCGCGGGAACCAGGCGTCCGGGCCCGGCCTGCCGATGTTGACGACCATCAGCGGGGTGTGGTCGTCGTCCAGGAACTCCTTGCGGACGCCCTCGGCGTCGAAGCCCGTCATCGGGCCGGCGGCGAGACCGGCGGCGCGGACGCCGACGATGAAGTACGCGGCCTGGAGGGCGGCGTTCAGCGTGGCGGAGCCCTCGCGGACCGGGCGCTCGGCGAAGAACGCGTCCTTGGCCTGCGGGAAGTGCGGGAAGAGCTGCGGCAGCTCCTCGTGGAACTCGTTGTCCGCGGAGAGGACGGCCACCAGCGGTGCCGAGGCGGTCTTGGGCCGGTTGCCCTCCGCCATGTGCTGCACCAGGCGCTCGCGGGCCTCGGCGGAGCGGACCAGCGTGATGCGCAGCGGCGACTGGTTGAAGGCGGTGGGGCCGTACTTGACCAGGTCGTAGATCGCCCGGACCTGTTCGTCGGTCACCGGCTCGTCGGCGAAGGTGTTCGCGGTGCGGGCCTCGCGGAACAGCAGGTCCTGGGCGGCGGGGTCAAGAACGAGGGACATGTCTGCACTTTCTCGATGTCGGTTCCGAAGATCGGCTGACGGCATCGACCGTACGCGACAGAAGTTCAACGTTCAACCAAAAGGGGTGTCCGGGTGGCCCGCCTCACACCGAAGGGCCGCCGGCTCTACTCGGTCCCCTCGTCCGCCCCGGCCTCCTCCTCCGCCAGCGCCGCGTCCAGCCGCGCCCGCGCCCCGTCCAGCCAGCGCCGGCACACCTTGGCCAGCTCCTCGCCCCGCTCCCACAGCGCGAGCGACTCCTCCAGCGTCGTACCGCCCGCCTCCAGGCGGCGCACCACCTCGATCAGCTCGTCCCGTGCCTGCTCGTACCCGAGCGCCTCGGCCACGGCCGCCGGCTCCGCCACCTTGTCCACCTCGCTGGTCATCCACTCACCCTATGCGTCGACTCGTACGGAGAACTCGCCCTCGGAGACCCGCGCCCGCAGCGCCTCCCCGGCCGCCACCTCGCCGGGATCGCGCACCGCGTGCCCGTCCGCCCGCTGCAGCACCGCGTACCCGCGCTGGAGGGTCGCGGCGGGGGACAGGGCCACCACGCGCGCGTGCGTGTGCGACAGCTCCGAGTCGGCCCGGTCGAGCTGGTGCCGCAGGCAGCGCCGCCCGCGGTCGAGCAGCGCCGTCACCTCCTCGGACCGTGCGTCGATCATCCGGTGCGGGTCCTGTATCGACGGGCGGGCCAGCGCGTGCGCGAGCCCCCGCTCCTCCCGGTCCAGGTACGCCTCCACGCAGCGCCGGGCCCGGTCCCGCAGCATCCGCACGCGCTCGTACTCCTCGCCCACGTCCGGCACGACCTTCTTCGCCGCGTCGGTGGGGGTGGAGGCGCGCAGGTCGGCCACGTGGTCCAGCAGCGGATTGTCCGGCTCGTGCCCGATCGCCGACACCACCGGCGTACGGCAGGCCGCGACCGCGCGCACCAGCTGCTCGTCGGAGAACGGCAGCAGGTCCTCCACGCTGCCGCCGCCGCGCGCCACGACGATCACGTCGACCTCCTCCAGCGCGTCGAGCTCCTTGACGGCCTGCACGACCTGCGGGACCGCGTGCACCCCCTGCACGGCGACGTTGCGCACCTCGAAGCGGACGGCGGGCCAGCGGTGCCTGGCGTTCTCCAGGACGTCCCGCTCGGCGGCCGAGGCCCGCCCGCACACCAGCCCGACCAACTGCGGCAGGAAGGGCAGCGGCTTCTTGCGCTCGGCCGCGAACAGCCCCTCCCGCGCGAGCGACTTCTTCAGCTGCTCAAGCCGCGCCAGCAGCTCACCGACACCCACCGGCCGCATCTCGGCGGCCCGCAGCGACAGCTGCCCGCGCGGCGCGTACCACTCCGGTTTCGCGTGCACCACCACGCGGGCGCCCTCGCTCACGACGTCCGCGACCGCGTCGAACACCTGCCGGTAGCAGGTGACGCTCACGGAGATGTCGTACGACGGGTCGCGCAGCGTCAGGAACACGACGCCGGCGCCCGGGCGCCGGGAGAGCTGGGTGATCTGCCCCTCGACCCACACCGCGCCGAGCCGGTCGATCCAGCCGCCGATGAGGCGCGACACCTCACCGACGGGCAGCGGAGCCTCCGCGGACGTGTTGACAGCCATGCCCGTGAGCGTAGTCGCAGCCACCGACAGCGCCCGCGTGCCGAACACCGTCGCCCACCCGGGCAGTCCGCACACAGGGGATCTTCGAGCCGCCGTGCGCGGCCTTACGATGGTCCGCATGACTGCTTCGTCTGGCCGCCGTGTCCTGCTCGCCGCCCCCCGGGGCTACTGCGCGGGTGTGGACCGCGCCGTGATCGCCGTCGAGAAAGCCCTGGAGCAGTACGGGGCTCCCGTCTACGTCCGGCACGAGATCGTCCACAACAAGTACGTCGTCCAGACCCTGGAGAAGAAGGGCGCCATCTTCGTCGAGCGGACGGAGGAGGTGCCGCCGGGCAGCATCGTCATGTTCTCGGCGCACGGCGTGGCCCCGACCGTCCACGAGGAGGCCAGGCAGGGCCGGCTCGCCACCATCGACGCGACCTGCCCGCTGGTCACCAAGGTCCACAAGGAAGCCGTCCGCTTCGCCAACGAGGACTACGACATCCTCCTGATCGGGCACGAGGGCCACGAGGAGGTCATCGGCACCTCCGGCGAGGCCCCCGACCACATCCAGCTCGTGGACGGCCCCGGGGACGTCTCCAAGGTCGAGGTCCGCGACCCGTCCAAGGTCGTGTGGCTCTCCCAGACCACGCTGTCCGTGGACGAGACCATGGAGACCGTCGACGCCCTCAAGGAGAAGTTCCCGCAGCTGATCTCGCCGCCCAGCGACGACATCTGCTACGCCACGCAGAACCGCCAGCTCGCCGTGAAGCAGATGGGCGCCGAGGCGGAGCTGGTCATCGTGGTCGGCTCCCGCAACTCCTCCAACTCCAAGCGGCTGGTCGAGGTCGCCAAGCTCGCCGGCGCCCGCGAGGCGTACCTGGTCGACTTCGCCGACGAGATCGACGAGGCCTGGCTGGAGGGCGTCTCCACGGTCGGCGTCACCTCGGGCGCGTCCGTGCCGGAGGTGCTGGTCGAGCAGGTCCTGGACTGGCTGGCCCGGCGCGGCTTCGAGGACGTCGAGATCGTCAAGGCCGCCGAGGAGTCCATCACCTTCTCGCTCCCCAAGGAACTCCGCCGCGACCTGCGCGAGGAGGCGGCAGCGCTGGTGGCCGAGCGGGGCGGCTCGGGCGCCCCGGGCGTCGCTGCCCAGTGACGCACCGCTGTCGGTGACTGTCAGTCGTACGTCGTAGCGTAGGGCCATGCAGATCTTCGGAGTGGACATCGGCGGATCCGGAATCAAGGGCGCCCCGGTCGATCTCGAGCGGGGCGACCTCGCCCAGGAGCGCTTCAAGGTGCTCACCCCGCAACCGGCCACGCCGGACGGGGTGGCCGACAGCGTGAAAGAGGTCGTCGAGCACTACGGCTGGACAGGGCCCGTCGGCATCACGTTCCCGGGCGTGGTGACCGACGGCGCCACGATCCGTACGGCGGCGAACGTCGACAGGGCCTGGATCGACACGGACGCCAGAGCCCTGCTCGGCGACCGCCTCGGCGGCCTGCCGGTCACCGTGGTGAACGACGCGGACGCGGCGGGCGTCGCCGAGATGCACTTCGGCGCCGGACAGGGCCGCCGGGGCACGGTCGTCCTGCTGACCTTCGGCACGGGCATCGGCAGCGCCCTCTTCGTCGACGGCACCCTCGTACCCAACACGGAGCTGGGCCACCTGGAACTGCACGGTCACGAGGCCGAGAAGCGCGCCTCCAGCAAGGCCAAGGACGATGACGACCTGACATGGGAGGAGTGGGCGCACCGCGTCCAGCAGTACCTCGCGCACGTCGAGATGCTGTTCTCCCCGGAGCTGTTCATCATCGGCGGCGGGGTCAGCCGCAAGGCGCACAAGTTCCTGCACTGCATAGAGGGCATCAAGGCGGAGATCGTCCCGGCGCAGTTGCAGAACAATGCGGGGATTGTGGGGGCGGCGATGCGGGCGGGGGAGCGGGGGTAGGGGGGGCGGCGGCTGGTTGCTGAGGTCTGGCGCCGGGTGCCGGGCCGGGTGCCTGATGGCTGGTGCCGGTCGGCTGGTGGCTGTCGGCTGTCGTGGGCTGGTTCGCGGTTCGTGGGTGGTTGCGTGAGTGTTCTGGCGGATTCTGGCAGGTTCCGGCGGAGGCGGGCCGGGGCGGCGGTCAGGGGGTCGCGCGGTCGCGGGCGGCGGTGCGGCGCCGGACGAGGCGAATGCGGCGGACGAGGGCGATCGCACCGGCGGCGAGTGTCCCGGCGTACAGCCAGCCCGCCTCCGTGGCCAGTGCGCTGACGAGCCCCATCAGCCGGTCGCCGGCGTCGTCACCGCGCGGCGCCACGGGCAGCAGCCCGAGCGCGAAGGCGATGGGTACGACGACGGGCGCGGTCAGTACGTCACTGGGCCGGACCCACAGCGCGGTCAGCACGCACACCGGCAGGAACAGCACGCCGTAGACGGTGAGCGAGTCGCCGAACAGTACGTGGTCGACAGCGCCCAGCAGGACCAGCACGGCGACGCAGAAGAGGCCGCCGCCGAGACCGGTGAGGCGGGGGTCGGGGAAGCGGAGGCCGGCACCGCCGGGTGTCAGCGCGGCGGGACGCCGGAAAGCGACCGGGCGCCGGGGGGTGCCGTTGCTGGGCGTGCCGGGACGGGGCTCGGAGCGGGGGCGGGGTGCGGAACGGGGGCGAGGTCCGGGTCCAGCTCCAGGGCCGGGACTGGGGCTGAGGGTGCGGCGGGGGTCGGCGGTGCGGCGGGGGTCGGCGCGGCCCTCACCACCGCTCCCGCCACCGCCGTCGCGGTGGCTGAGGCCGTCGGCGCCACCGCCGCCACTGCTACCACTGCTCCCGTCTCGGCTCCCGTTGCCCCTTCCGTGGGGCGGGCCCGGTGGGCGGGGTGCGGGGCGGGGCGAGCCGCCGCCCGCCGCCCGGCCCCCCTGCGGGGGCAGCGGCGGCCGGCCGCGTCGCGGTCCGTACTGCGCAGGTCGCGTCCTGTGTTGCTCCACTCAACCAACTTAGGTCGTTTTATGTGCTGAATCACTCCTCAGACACGCCGATGGCGCCGTTCGGCAGGCGTTCGACGGGGCGCCGGGAGGGTGTGCGGCACGCCGTAGACTGGTGGATCGGCCCTCACAGCCCACCGCCAGTCCGTCCTCCTCCTCACGTACGGGAAGTCGCAACGTGTCGCTCACGATCGGAATCGTCGGCCTGCCGAATGTCGGCAAGTCGACCCTGTTCAATGCCCTGACCAAGAACGACGTGCTGGCGGCCAACTACCCGTTCGCCACGATCGAGCCGAACGTCGGCGTGGTCGGCGTTCCCGACGCCCGTCTCGGCAAGCTGGCCGAGATCTTCGGCTCGCAGCGGATCATTCCGGCGACCGTGGACTTCGTGGACATCGCCGGCATCGTGCGCGGCGCGTCCGAGGGCGAGGGCCTGGGCAACAAGTTCCTGGCGAACATCCGTGAGTCCGACGCGATCTGCCAGGTCATCCGCGCCTTCAAGGACGAGAACGTGGTCCACGTGGACGGCAAGGTCTCGCCGAAGGACGACATCGAGACGATCAACACCGAGCTGATCCTCGCCGACCTCCAGACCATCGAGAAGGTCCTGCCGCGCCTCCAGAAGGAGTCGCGGATCAAGAAGGACCTCGCGCCGAAGGTGAAGGCGGTCGAGGAGGCCAAGGAGATTCTGGAGAAGGGCGACACGCTCTTCGCGCACGGCATCGTCCAGGGCAGCGAGCGTGCGGAGCTGCTCCACGACCTGCACCTGCTGACGACGAAGCCCTTCCTCTACGTCTTCAACGTCGACGAGGACGAGCTGGTCGACGAGGACTTCAAGGACGAGCAGCGCGCGCTGGTGGCCCCGGCCGAGGCGATCTTCCTCAACGCGAAGCTGGAGGCGGAGCTGGCCGAGCTGGACGACGCCGACGCCATGGAGCTGCTGGAGTCCGTCGGCGCGCAGGAGCCCGGCCTCGCCACGCTCGCCCGGGTCGGCTTCAACACGCTCGGCCTGCAGACGTACCTGACGGCCGGCCCCAAGGAATCCCGCGCCTGGACGATCAAGAAGGGCGCCACCGCCCCCGAGGCCGCCGGTGTCATCCACACGGACTTCCAGAAGGGCTTCATCAAGGCCGAGGTCATCTCCTTCGACGACCTGGTCGAGACGGGCTCGGTCGCGGAGGCCCGCGCGAAGGGCAAGGCGCGCATGGAGGGCAAGGACTACGTGATGCAGGACGGGGATGTGGTGGAGTTCCGGTTCAATGTGTAGCGGGTGACATAACACCACATCACTGACGTGGAAAACGTACAGGTCAGAAGGGGTCGGGCTCCGTCGAGTCCGACCCCTTCGTCGTCACCGTGCTGGATGGGTGCTGGATATTCTGACGTGGGATCAGCGGCAATCAGATCTCGTAGACGGTGGACCGGTGTCCCACGTGAACCACCCAGATCACCAGCTCTCCGTTGTCGATCGTGTAGACGACGCGGTAGTCGCCGACGCGCAGGCGGCGACGCTCGGGCTGGGATACGAGCGCGGTGGTGTTGAAGCCGAGAGGGTCGGTTTCCAGTTCTGGCAGCTTGGCCAGGATGCGCAGCGCCATGTCGCGAGGGATCTTCCGCAGCTCTGCCTGCGCCTCGGGGCGGAAGACGGTTCCGTACTCACTCACCGCGCGCCAGCGTCTCCCTCATGATGTCCTCGATCGGGATGCCGGGTGCGGGGTTGGCCATGCGCTCGTCGATGATCCGGTTGATCTCGCGCTCTTCCCACTCCTGGTACTTGCGTAGCACCTCGATGGAGACGATGGCGGCGACTTCCTTGCCTCGGCGGGTGATTACCGTGGGCACGTCGTCGCGGTCTGCGCGCTCCACGACCTCCGCCAAGTGTGCGCGCACGTCGCGGATGGACTCTATGGGCAGCGGCTGCGTCATGCGCCCAAGGGTACCGAGTGTCCCAGGTGTACACAACAGATGCTTGGTGGTGGGCGGGCCCAACTCACTGCGGTCACGCATGCTGGATGTGCTGGATGAATGCGCACCGTGCTGGATCGGTGCTGGATGAGGACTGAGGGCGCCGAAGTCGGCTGATTCGGCGCGTGTTCCCTGCTGTATCAGCGCTTCGGGCTGCCATTCCTCGTGCGCCAGAAACCATCCGATTCGGGTGTTGGAGTTCATACGTCCTCCTCACCGTACGGGCCGTCGCGGTGTACGGCACCACCTTGCCAGGACGCCCGGGCCGCCCAGAAAGTAATGGGCGTGACTTTACGCTTCGTTTCCGTGGTGGGCGGCGATATTGCTTTGTTGCCCTATTCCCTGAGTCATTACCGGGAGCTGGGAGTCGAGAGTTTCCATGTGATGTTCCCGGATGAGCGCGGCATTGAGATCCTCGTGCCACGGGGCCACGCAGACATCGGCGAAGTCGTACCCGGCATCCCGCATCACTTCCACGGAAGGCCCCAGCGTCGGGTCCGCACGGCTTTCGACGTGGCGTATTCACGTGGACCGCCTCCGCGCGGACCCGTCTGACCAGGCGGGTCGCGGCCTATTCGTCGGGTGAGTGGCGCCTGCCGCACCGGTCGGTCGTCGGGGAGTCGCAGCGGTTCCTCGATCACCTCGAAGAGAACGGCGGCAGGATCGACGTGGGCGACCCCGCGTTCCGCTTCGCGCGCTGCTCCCTCGCTACGCGGACTACCCCGGCTGGGAGGGCACGGGGCCCGCGCTGCGCCGCCGGTTCCGCGCGTACGACGCCGCCCGCCGGGAGAAGCGGCGTACCGCCGAGGCGGCCCCGGAATAGGGCGGCGCCCCGGTGCCGCCGGGCTCCCGGGGCGGGGGAGTCCGGCGGTGGCACGCCGGTCACACCGTCGCCGGGCCGCCGTCCCGCCGGAACGGGGCGATGATCCTCCGTACGGCCTCCGCGGCTCCCCAGTCGTCGTCGTCATGGGCGATGACGCTCAAAAGTTCCCGGAGATGGAAGAGGTCCATCCGGTCCCGCCAGCCGTCGTCGATCCCGGTGATCTCCTCGTACACGGCGAAGAAGCAGTCCGAGACGGGTGGGCGCGGGGAGCACCACAGCATGCTGAGGTCGATTTCCGGCCAGTTGTAGGACGCGGCGGGGTCGATGAGCACGGGTGTGCCGTCGGCGGTGGCGACGATGTTCTCCTGCCACAGATCTCCGTGGGTCAGGCACGGGGGCCGGTCCGGCACGAGTTCCGGCAGGGCCGCGCAGAGCCGCTCCAGGGCCTGCCGCTCCGCGGCGTCGAAGGCCGCCTCGACCAGGGGTTCCGACAGCCAGCGCAGGATGCGCCGCTCCGCGAGGAACGCGTGGCCGTCGCTGTCCCAGGTGTTGTCCTGGCGCAGCCGCCCCAGCCAGCCTGGACGGTGCCAGCCGAACCGCTCGGCGGTCGTGGAGGTGTGCAGGGCGGCTACCGTGTGGGCGAGCCGCTCCCAGAAGCGCTCGTCGTCACGGCGCGGCTGCATCTTCTCCAGCACGAGCAGCCGGGGCGAGGTGCACAGCACCTCCGGTGTGATCGCCCCGCCGGTTTCGCGCAGCTCCGTCAGTCCGGCGGCTTCGACGGGGAAGATGTCCCGGTCCGGCCGGAGAAGCGTTTTCGCGAATACCTGAGAATCGTCGTCGAGGGTCACCATCCCGGCAATTGCGACCACTCCGCCGGTGGCTTTCTTCACCGCTTTGGCCGCGTATCCCGCTTCCTGGAGACGCTTGATGAGTATCTCTTCATCAGACACCTGGAAAGCACATCACAATTTCCCCGCCCGCACCAGGGGCCCGTTACGGTGAATTCATCGGTAGCCGCAGGCCTGAAGTGTGTACAGCTCCGCGTAGAGACCGCCGCGCCGCGGCAGTGTGGCATGATCTCCGGATTCCACGATCCGGCCTCCTTCGACCACGACGATGAGGTCCGCCATCCCCACCGTGGAGAAACGGTGGGAAACCAGAAGCGTGATCCCGCCGTGGGCGGCCGACCTTTCGGCCTGTGCGGCATAACGCTGGAAAAGGGCGTGTTCCGCCTCGGCGTCGAGGGCGGCGGCCGGTTCGTCCAGAACCAGCAGAAGCGGCCGGTCCCGCATGAACGCGCGGCCGAGCGCCAGTTTCTGCCACTGGCCGCCGGAGAGTTCCGCCCCGTCGGTGTAACTCCTGCCGAGCCGGGTGGCCAGCCCTTCCGGCAGCGCGTCGAGCACACCGCCCGCCCGCGCGCGTGCCAGAGCCGTCCGCACGGCGTCCTCCGAGTCGGCACGGGGCAGGTCGCCCACGCCGACGGCCTGCCGGACCGTGAACTCGTACCGGACGAAGCCCTGGAACGCGGCCGCCGTGCGGGCCCGCCACCTCTCGGGCGGTACCCGCCGGAGATCGACGCCGTGCGCCACGGTCTGCACCACCTGCGTGTTGGCCTGCGCGGCGAGCACGACGACCAGCACCACATCGCCCACCGACACCCGGCCGAGGACGGCCTGGCGCAGCATCAGCAGCACCGTTCCCGCGTAGCAGGCGGCGAACACCAGCCGGCTGATGCGTGAGGCCGAAGCTCCTGTTGGGGAAGCCAGGGTGAATGCGACGCCATGCATGGCCGTCGAGCATGACGGCGAGGAGACCGGCCGTGTCGGCGTGGACACCCGCACCCGGCAGTGGCCTGGGCGAGGCGATGTGGGGCACGTTAGGGGGAGGACGCCGGTTTCCCGTGGGAAACGCCCGGTGCGGATGGCGACCGGGGCGGCGGCCCGTAAAGGAGGCAGAGACATGATCCGTCCAGCCGATATTCGGGAATGGCGCAATCACGACGTCGTGGACCCGAAGGGGCACAAGATCGGCCGCCTCGAAGCGGTCTATGTCGACACCACGACCGACGAACCGGCCATGGCCACCGTCCAGACCGGGCTGCCCACCCGGCACCGTCTGGTCTTCGTCCCCCTTGTCGACGTGATCCTCGGACCCGGCTACGTCAAGACGGCGTACGACAAGAAGCTCGTGAGGAAAGCCCCGTCGGTCGGTACCGACGACGTACTGCCGGCCGAGCGAGAAGAAGCGATCTTCCAGCATTACGGCATGCCGTACCAGCCCGGCGCAGCCGGCGAACGCCAGCTCGCATGCCGCTGATCGCACGGCTCCACCAAGGAGGCCCTCCGGATGGCAGTCGTTTTCTTCCTGGCCCTCGTGGCCGTCGTACTCGGCATCATCGGTGTCGCGGCAGAAGGGCTGGGCTACTTGCTGATCGTCGGCGTCGTGGTCCTCGTGGCCGCCCTCGCCCTCGCCGCCGTGCGCTGGTCGCGGCACTCCCGTCGGCGGCCCATCCGCTGACGGGGCGCAAAATCCGGCTCACCGCCGCGCATCCGGCCAACGGCCCGGAATCCGGCTCACCGCCGCGTCGGCCGTCGGGCGCACGGCCCGTTCGGGAGGTTCGAGGAGTACGCTGGACGCTACCGAAGGTTTTTCGAACACCGGTACCCGTACCGTGTCGTTTTCGGTGATCGATGACGCCGGGCCGGTTGCGATCGGCCCGGGGCAGGGTCCGCGTCATGACTGCGACCATCTCCCGCCCGGTGACACCTGAAGGCGGGCTCCCCGCGCCCGCCGTCCGTCTCTCGCTCGCACCCGCCGGTTCCGCACCCGCCCTCCTCGACGGCGCATGGTGGCCGCGTTCACGCGACCTCGGTGCCGAACTGCCCGCCCTGGCGGCCGTACTCGATCCGCTGTGGGGGAGGATCACCCGGATCACCGTGCAACCCACCCAGTGGCCGCCCGTGCCACGCAAAGTGTCCGTCGCCGGGCATGTGGTGAAGGTGGGTTGGTTCCTGGCCGAGCAGGATCCGCACGAGTTGCTGCTTCTCTCGTACCGGACGGGCCGCTGGAACCTGCTGGTGGTGCCCCCGGGGACACTCCCCGCGACGGCCGCACGGCTGATGGCCGCCGCGAGCGACCCGCAGCGCACCGCCACCGGCAGCGAGCTGCTGGCGGAGGCGGCGGGTCCGCGGGGCAGCACCACCGAAACCGACCGGACCCGGGAAGCGGTCTGGGACTCCGAGGGAGGGAGCGGGGCTCCCGGTCCGGCCGCGCCTCCCCGTGGCCGCGCGGTCACCGCCGTCGTGCCGAACCAGTCCCAGAGGGCGTGAGCACCATGGGCACCCTCGTGACGGTGATCGTGCTGCTGGCGCTGATCGCTCTAGGCGCGTTTCTCATCCACCGGCTCAACGCGCAGCGCGGCGACCGGATCGCCGACTTCCACTACGGCCGTACCGGCTCCGTAGTCCGGGCACCGGCGCCGCCGGCCGGGCGCAAGGCACACGGCCGGATGTCCGGAGCGAGTGGTACCGGTGGCCGCCGGGATCGTCGCGACGGCGGACGCGGGCGGCTGCGTCCTCCCCGCCGCACCCGCAAGAACCCCACGTAAGCCCCGCCGGTGCCGGCGGGAAACCGGACGACAGCCGCCACCCGCTCCCGGCGCCCCGGCGCGACCCCAGGACAGCCAGGGCCCCAGCCGCCGCCGCCCCCGGTGCCCCGGCGGGACCCCAGGGCAGCCGGGCACATCGCGCCTCCACCGTTACGGCGGCCGGCGCGGCAATTCCTGCCGCGCGATGCCTCCCACTGACGCTCCGAAAGACGCTCCGAGGAGGAGCCATGCCCCCTCTCGATCTGCACGTCCACCGCCAAAACCGCGGTTCGCGCACTCTCTTCACCCTGGTGGGGCAGATCGACCTGGCCACTGCCCCGCTGCTGCGCACCTCGCTGGCGACGTGTCTCCACGACGGCACCCGTACCGTCGACGTCGACCTCGCGGCCGTCACCTTCTGTGACGTCAGCGGGCTGAACGTCTTCCTCGCGGCCTCGGAACTCACCAAGGAGGCCGGGATGATCCTGCGCCTGCACCGGCCGCCGCAGTCCCTGACTCGCGTCGTCGAGGTCACCGACTCGGGCTTCCTGATCCATTCCCTCCGCCCCACCGGTGCCCCGGAACAGCCGACTTTCCCCGTGCCGGGCGGTGCCCTGTGAGCCGCCCGCCCGGACCGCGGCCGCGGGACGAGGGACACGCACCCGCCGCGGGACAGGCGGTACGTCTGCGCGGGGTGGACCGCTGGCAGGCCGAGACCCTGCAGGAGGACCTGGCCGACCTGTACGTGGAGTCCTCCCGGGCGCAACCCGGTGCGGAGTACCGGGGCCGGGAGGAGTTCCTCCGCAGGCTCACGGGAGACATCCGGCGGCCCGGCTTCGCTCTGCTGATCGCGGAGGACACGGCCTTTGCCGGCTGCGCCTACGGGTTCCCCGTGGGGCGCGAGGGGACGTGGTGGCGGGGGTTCGAAGGGACCCTTCCGCAGGATGTGGAGCAACTCACCGCGTCCGGACACGTCTTCGCGATCACGGAGACCCTGGTGCACCCGCACACGGGCGACCGGGCCGGCACGGCCCGCGCACTCCAGGAGCGGCTGCTCGCCGACCACCACGCCTCGCTCGGGGCGACCCTGGTGAACGAGGCAGACCCGGTGGTCCTCGACGCGTTGCGGTCCTGGGGATGGCAGGACATCGGGAGGGTTCTCCGGTCGCGGGACCCGTCGGCACTTCGGCCGCCGGCCCCCGCGCCGCTGCGCGCCCTAATCCTTGCTCTGGGACCGCGTACGGGCGCCCGCCCGGACGGGCTCGCACACGACAACCGTACGCAGCGGCACCGTTGACGCAGTAGGTGTGGGTACGCCTGGGGCCCGCCGTTCGGATCACCCCGGCGTCGCGGGAGCGGCACGCACATCTGCGGCGTTGTCGTCACTCGCCGGCTCCCCCCGGCCGGGCTTCGCCGGCGCGGGAGGGGCCCCCATCGCGCTGCCGCCCTCCTCCGCCTGCGGCTGCACGTTCCCCCACGCCCGAACAGCCTCGCGCGGGGGGCCCATCGCTCCCCCTCGGCTCAGAGCACAGGCCCTAGGTGTGCTGTTCGGACAGGTTGGTGACGCGGCTGGCTGGTGGGTGGCCGCCGATGCCGGTGTGGGGTCGGTGGTAGTTGTACCAGTCCAGCCAGTCGGGAAACGCTGCCTGCCGTTGGGTGTCTGAGGT